>CAZRYP010000049.1:11535-11789 GCA_964604295.1 uncultured Treponemataceae bacterium | reverse complement strand
AGAAAGAAGGTGGAGGAGCGGAGCGCCTTGCCCTCGGCCGACATGCCCCTGTAATTGGTGAGGTAGTCGACCTTGCTGCCCCTGCCCTCCTGCATTATCCTGAGAACCACGTTGGTGGCGGGTGATCCCAGGCCGCGTCCGCTGACATGGCCGTTGCGTATCGCGACGACGGAGTGATCCACATCCTCGACATCGTGGAGAAACACTTCCGTGTCGTTGCCCAGCACCCCCGCGAGGAAATCGACGAGAGGCAG
>CAZRYP010000049.1:6619-11525 GCA_964604295.1 uncultured Treponemataceae bacterium | reverse complement strand
GCTGCATTCACCTTCCGCTCCCTCTGCATGAATGAAAATGTGGCTATAGTGTATACCACAATTTTATTGTGTCAATATATTTTTTCCGTGATAATTTTTTATCACCAAGTGCCGCCCGAAGCCGGACCTGGGGAGTGAAAATCCGCAGGCTAACCTCGCCTCGCGGGCGCGGCATTCACTGCGTGGCCAAAACTTTCAGCGTCCGGTCGAATGGCGGATACGCTATTCCCTTCTCGGTGATGATCGCGGTGATGAGGGCGCCGTCGGTGACATCGAAGGCGGGGTTGTAGACGGCCACGCCTTCGGGAGCCATGCGCTTCGCGTACCATTTATCGGTGACTTCGCCGGCAGGCCTCTCCTCGATGCGGATATCTCCGCCTCCGGCGCTCTTGAAATCCACGGTGGACAGGGGCGCATGGACATAGAAGGGAATCCCGTAGTGCCTGGCGAGAATCGCGAGGCCCGAAGTGCCAATCTTGTTGGCCGAGTCTCCGTTGGCCGCGACGCGGTCGCAGCCGACGAGGACGGCCTGGACCCAGCCTTGTTTCATGACGATCGATGCCATATTGTCGCATATCAAGGTGACGTCGATGCCTGCCTGCATGAGTTCCCATGCGGTCAGGCGGGCTCCCTGGAGCAGGGGTCTCGTCTCGTCGGCGAAGACGCGGAAGCCGTAACCCCGTTCCGCACCGAGATAAATAGGCGCCAGGGCCGTGCCGTAGCGTGCCGTGGCGAGGGCTCCGGCATTGCAGTGGGTGAGAAGACCCCAACCCGGCTCGAGGAGGGTCAGCGCGTATTCGCCTATACTCCGGCAGGTGGCCTCGTCCCCGGAACGGATGGATTCGGCTTCTTCGCGAAGGGCGCGCTTGATAGTCGCCGGGGATTCGCCCTCCAGCGTCCTGAGTTTCGCTTCCATCCTGTCGAGGGCCCAGAAAAGATTGACCGCCGTGGGACGGGCGCCGGCCAGGAGGGTTTTAGCAGCCAGGAACTCCGCCAATATTCCGGGGTAATCTCCGGACGCAGAATCCCTGACGGCGAGATAGACTCCGTAGGCGGCAGCTATCCCTATGGCGGGGGCTCCCCTGACGCGGAGCTGGTAGATGGCTTCCCGGATGGCCTCCTGGCTGTCCAGGCGTAGGAATACAAGGTCGTTGGGAAGGAGGCTCTGGTCCAGGACGACCAGGACCCCTTCCTCGTCGTCCAATCGCACGGAATCGATGCGATGGATATTCATTTTCCCTCCAGAAGGATTTCGGCCGTCCGGCAGTCGGTGACGAGCCCGTGGATTATGCCTCCGGCAAGGGCTCCTGCGATGGCTTCCAGCTTGTCCGGCCCAAAGGCCATGGCCACGACGAAGGGCAGCTTCGTAATTTTCTCCCATTCCAGCGAGACCGTCTTGTCCTCGAAGGACATGGGAATATAGCGGCCCGAGGCGTCGTAGTAACGCATGAGTATGTCACCGACGGCTCCCTTCGACGCGAATTCCTCGAGATGCTCTTCCCCGATATAGCCCGTCCTCATGATGCTCGAGTTCCGGGAGATGTTCCCGAGGCCCACGAAAGCCAGGTCCACCTTGGCCGCGCTCTCGAGGGCCGAGCTGATGGCAGGCTCCTGAATCATCATCTCCTTGACGCGCCCGTTCCGCACCAGGACGGGCATCGGGATGCTTTCGACGGAAACTCCCAGCTTCTCCCCCAGAGGCCAGGAAACGACATAGGGGATGCCGGTGGTCAGGTAGGTTCCCGCCAGCTCGTTGATCCTGCCCGGCTTTACGGAAGTCTTGCGGACATAGGGCAGTATGGCGCTCACCGTCGCGCTCCACGCGACGCCTATCCTGCATCCTGGCGTGATGAGGCGCTCGAGGAGTTCGGCGCCGGCCCTGCCCAGGGCTCCCATGCTTTCCGCAGGGCTGTCCCGGCAGGGCGCGACGATGGCCGCCCTGAGCCGGTAGCGGCGTTCGAGGGCGAGGGCGAGCCTGTACAGCTCGGGCATCGGCTTCTTCACGGTGATCTGCACGAGCCCCTCGTCGCGAGCCTTCCTGAGCATCCTCGTGACGGCCACGCGGGAGAGGCCCAGCTTCGCGGCTACCTCCTCCTGCGTGAGCCCTTCGATATAGTAGAGGTTGGCGGAGATGAGCAGCAGTTCCTCGGCGGATTCGATCATGGCGCGTTCATCCTTTTCACATTCTCTCCAGCATGCCGAGCAGTTGCCTGGCGTTCGCGGTGAGATCGGGTCCGTTCCGGTGCAGCCCCGCGCCGACGAGGAGGATGAAATCCTTTCCGTACACGTCGAGCATTTCGGCCGTCCTCTCCGGCGTCATTCCGCCGCCGGGCGCGGGGAATATGGGCTTCAGGGAACCCAGGCGCTCCGAAGTCGCCCCGGCGATGCCGACGCACTCCTCCTTCGTGAAGGAAAACCTGCCGCCGAAATTGGGGTAGACGGTGGCATCGGCCCCGCACAGGCGCATGAGGGTTCCATAGAGCGTCGGATGGGCGATTCCGCTTGTCCCGGACGTGGCCAGGACCCCGCCGAAGGATGGGTGGGCCATGACGGGAAGGTCTATCGCCCTGTCCTCGGCAAGGAGGCGGAGGGCGTCGAAGCCGGTCAGGGAGGGACAGAGAAGGAGGGCTCCCGCCCCGAGCTCCTTCGCCCGGCGGGCCGAAGCCTGTATCCTGTCCATCCTGCCCGTCACGTTGGCCATATAGACGGAACGCAGGCCTGTCTCCCGGTTCGCGCGATCCACGGCTTCCGCGCAGCGCGCCACTCTCTCCTCGAAGGGACAGAATACCTGGTCCTGGATGCCGTGGTCGTCCTTTATGATGTCGATGCCGCCCAGGGCGAAGCGGTAAGCCTGGCCGGCGATTTCACCGGGGGAAAGGCCCATCGGCTTGAGCGCCGTGCAGGTGAGAGGCCGTCCGGGCACGCCGAGGAGCTTCCTCAGCCCCTCCCTGCCGAAGCGGGGACCTGAATACCCGGCGAGGAGGCCGGCCGGAAGCTCCAGTCTCTCCACCCTGATGTCCGGCTTGATGCTTATGTTGCCGTAGATGACGTTGAGGAGCTGGACGATGTCGGACTGGGCCGTCTCGATCGCGAAGCTGATCCCCGCGCGGAAAAGTCCAGGGCCCGCGGCTCCGAAGCTCTCGACGCGTCCGACGATGGCATCCTTGATGAGGCCGGGCGGCACGAGGTCGCCGGGAAATTCCACGGTCTGCTCCAGGCATATGTCGGCGGCCATGGCCCCCGCCCGGGCTTCGTCGCCCGAAAGGAGATACCACACCCTGAAGCGCTCCCCGCCCAGGAAGGAAGCGAGATGGTCTTCGCTCTCGCGGCTCCGTTCCATCAGAGCGCCTCCGCCTTGGCCAGGCTGTGCACAGCCTCGATCCTCACCTGCCCCAGCCGGGTTTCGGTGATACCGAGGCTCCTGCCGGCGAGGGACTCGGCAGCGGCGACGAGGGCGGACGCGTCCAGCCCGTACTCGCGCATGAGATAGGCCCTGGAGGCCCCGTGGGCGAATCTGTCGCCGATGCCCATCCGCCTGAGGCGCACGCCGAGTCCGTTATCGGCGATGAGTTCCGCGATCTCGGACCCCAAGCCGCCTATCACGCTGTGGTTCTCCATCGTGATCACGCCCAGGCGCGGGGACGCGAGGGCGTCGATAAGCGTCCTCCCCCCTATGGGTTTGTGCGTGGATACATGGAGATGGCAGATCGAGAGGCCGGATTCTACGAGGGCGGCCGTGGCGCGCATGGCTTCCTCGGTGCAGATGCCCGAGGTGACGAGGGTAATGTCCCTCCCCTCGGAGAGGACGCGCACTTTTCCGGCGGCGAATGGCTCGTCAGCGGGGAAAAGCCGGGGGATCTCGCCCCTCAGCATCCTCACGTAGACTGGTCCGGTGGCGGCCAGGACGGGATCGAGGACGGTGCCGATCTCCGTCGCGTCGCCCGGCTCGAAAATCGTCATGTTGGGCACGGCCCTCATGACGGCGATATCCTCTATCGCCTGGTGGGTCGCCCCTCCCGGCGTCGTGATGCCGGGCAGGAAGCCGAAGAACTTGACCGGCAGGTTGGGATAGGCGACAGAGCTGACGATCTGGTTGAGCGCCTGGCGGTAGATGAAAACGGAAAAAGTGTGTATTAGGGGGATATAGCCGCCGCGGGCCAGGCCGGCGGCGAAACTGACCATATTCTGCTCCGCCACCCCCATCGAGAAGAAACGGTCCGGATAAAGCCGCTTGAACTCGGCGATCTCTGTGGAACCGGTGAGGTCGGCCGAGAGGACGACGACGCGCGGTTTGTCTTTCGCCCAGTCAACGAGGTTTTTTTCATGCACCCTGCTCAGTATTTCCACGCTTCAGCCCCCTTCCCGCGCAAGCCCGCCGGAAAATCCGACGCGGCCGGAAAAATCCGCGTATTCTGCTTTTTCCCCCGCCGAGGCGAACCTGAGATAGTGCAGCTTCGGGCGTCGCTTCTCGAGCGGCGCCACGCCCCTGCAGGGATCGGTTCGGCAGAGGACGAAATGGGGAATCCCGGGGAGGGCATCGCGCGAGGCCGAGTCCAGAGCCAGAGGATCGTGGCCGTCCACAGTGGCGACCGTGGCGCCGAAGGCCCTTATCCGGAGATCCAGGGGCTCGATGCCCATGACCTCGGCCGTCGGTCCATCGCACTGCTGGCCGTTCACGTCGACATAGGCGACGAGGTTGCCGATGCCGAAGAAGGCCATGGTCTGGATGGCCTCCCAGGTCTGTCCTTCCTGGAACTCGCCGTCGGACATGAACACGAAGACTTTGCCTGAGTCGCCCGCGCGCAGGCGCGCCAGGGCAAGACCCGAAGCCTGGCTTAGGGTCTGGGCGAGGGCTCCCCCCATCGCCTCGAAGCCGGGGGAGTGCTCGGCCCCGATCATTTCGACC
>CAZRYP010000049.1:0-6609 GCA_964604295.1 uncultured Treponemataceae bacterium | reverse complement strand
CGAACTGCCGTCCCTGTTGAACTGCTCGAGGGCTTCCTCCGCCATCCTGCCCGTCTCTATGAGGGTCGCGTAGAGGACGAGGGCGTAGTGGGCCGGGCTCAGGAAGAACCGGTCGTATCCGGGACCCGGGCCGCCGTTGTATCCGGCCCCGTTCGAATAGGCCAGGCCGGGGGTGCCCGGCACGCCCATGAAAGGCGGCGGCAGGGCCGGAGCGATGCTCGGCCCCAGGCGCATCGTCCTGAGATAGAGGGTCGAGAGAATTTCAGCCGACGAACAAGCCTGGGAGAGGTAACCTCCGTCGTGCCTGAGGCAGTGTTCGAGGACTCGTCTCCTTATGCCCGCGGCCGCCGCGGCAGCCGCGCCGGTCCAGGATTCCGACGGAACGTCGATGATGTCATTCATGTCGCGCGCTTCCTCCAGTCTTTTTCGATGATTCAGCCTATGGGATTCAGCCTATGGCCCCGAGCGCCCGCTCGATATCCTCCCGCAGATCCTCGGGATCCTCGATGCCCACGGAAAGGCGCAGCGTCGATTCGGAAATGCCGATGCCCAGTTTCTCGGAGGCGCTGACGCTGTGGTGGGTCGTCGACCAGGGATGGACGATGAGAGACTTCACATCGCCGAGGGATCCGGCGGGAGTGACCAGCTTGAGGGCATCGATGAATCCGAAGGCTCCTTCCTTTCCCTTGCCCTTCAGGTCGAAACAGAGCATGCCGCCGTATTCCCCCGTCCTGAAAAGCTTTTTCGCAACAGCATGGTTGGGATGTCCTTCCAGTCCGGGGAAGCGGATCCTGTCGATCTCCGGTCTGCCCGCGAGGAAATCGGCGAGCCTCCTGGCGTTGGAACAGTGCTGGCGCATCCTCAAGGGGAAGGTGTTCAACCCCCTCATGATGAGCCTCGCGGCGTCAGGGCTGAGGACGGAGCCCTGGGTGCATACGATGCTCTCCAAATTCCGGAAATCCCCCGGAGCGCAGGTTATGGAACCGCCTAGGGCGTCGCCGTGGCCGTTGATGTATTTCGTGAGGCTGTGCGTCTCGAAATCCGCGCCGTCGGAATGGGCTCTGTAGAGGTAGGGCGTAGCGAAGGTGTTGTCCACGACGACCTTGGCCCCGGCGGCGTGGGCGGCTGCGATGACGATAGGCGCGTCTATCACCGAGAGGGTCGGATTCGCAAGGACTTCGAAGAAGACCACATCGGGTTTTTCCCGGGCGATCAGCCTTTCCAGCGCGGGACCGTCCCCGAAATCCGCGAAGATGCAGGTGGCGCCGTTTTTCTCGAAATGATTCTTGAGTATATCGTAGGTGTTGCCATAGATTTCCCTCGAGACGAGGAGGGTCTTCCCGCTGCTCAGCCCGGCGGCCTGCAGGGCCGCGAAATTGGCGGCCATCCCCGAGGAAGTCGTGATGGTCGTTCCCCCTCCGAGAAGGGTGGAGAGGGCGCTCTCGAGAGCCGAGTTGCTGACGCTTCCCCAGCGGGAATAGGCGTAGCCTTCGCGCTCGCCCTTGAGCATCTCCTCGAGGCTGGACGCGTGCCTGAAGTAGTAGGTGGTCGCCTGGTATACGGGCGTCACGCTCGGAAAGGGCTCGGCCCCCGAAGGCCCGTCGCCCGCATGCAGGCAGATCGTGTCGATCCGCGCGCCCGACAGCCTGCCGTCGGCTTCCCGCTTCCTGTCGATTCCCACTTCTTCATGTTTCATGATCGTCGGCCCCCTGCCGCGGAGTTCTCGCCTTTCGAAATGATCCTGAGCGCCGTCAGCGACAGAAGAGCGCTCCCTCTGTAGAGGATCGAGTCGTCCATATCGAATCCCGGATTGTGGACCGGTCTGGCTACGCCGTCGTCGATTCTCACCCCGAGCGTCACGAAGAGCGAGGGATAGAGCTTCGAGTACCAGGAAAAATCCTCGACCGCCATTGAGGGCTCCAGGGCATAGAGCCCCTCCGGCCCGAAAAGATCCCCGCAGGCCTTCCTCGCGATGGCCGCGAGCGCTCCGTCGTTTCGCGTCTCGGGCACATGGACGGGGATTTCCAGCTCATAACTCCCGCCGAGGGTCTGGGCGACCTTCAAGGCCCTCTCCAGCTCGGCCACGAACACTTCCCTCACCTTTTCGTCGAAAGCGCGGATCGTGCCGGTGATGAGGGCGCTCTCGGGTATCACGTTGGCCGTCGTGCCCGCCTCGATCGTGCCCACGGACATGGTTCCGCATTCCATCGGACCTATCCTTCTCGATCTTATGGAATAGATATTGTTCAGCACCTGCGTCGCCAGGAAAATCGGGTCCATGGTCCTATGCACGAAAGCGTCGTGACCTCCCCTGCCCCGTATCGTCGCCCTGAACATGTCGCCCGAGGCGGTCACAGGCCCGGAGACGATCCCGAAGCTTCCCGCGGGGGCGTCGCTCATGACATGGGTTCCGAGGACTGCGGACACCCCTTCGAGCAAGCCCGACTGGATCATGTGCCTCGCTCCGGTGAGCCCATTGCCGTCCGATCTTTCCTCGGCCGGCTGGAAGATGAGGAGGATTTCCCCGTCCAGACAGGCCTCCACCGACTTGAAATACTCGGCTGTCCCCAGGAGCATGGCCGTGTGCGCATCGTGGCCGCAGGCGTGCATTACTCCGGGGTGCCTGGACTTGTAGGACGCATCGCCCCCTTCCTGGATCGGCAGCGCGTCCATATCGGCGCGCAGTGCCACACGCATCCCGCCGGCGCCGATTCTCGCGATCATGCCGGTCCCGCCTATGCCCTGGACATAGGGAACGCCGAGCCCGTCCAGGACCTGCCTGACGTAGGCCGAGGTTTCCGTCTCCGAGAATCCCAGCTCGGGAATTCCGTGGAGGTTCCGCCGGTGGGAGCGTATCCGTTCCGCCCTGTCCTCGAAGAAGCGCCGCAAGGCTTCGGCTTCGACTTCGGCGCCGGCGGCGGAATTTGCGCCGGCATTTACCGTAGCGCCGGCATTTGCAGAGGCGCCGGCCAAGGTCCTGTTCATGTCAGCCATATCATTCCTCCAGACTGTCCATCGCCGCTCCGTTCATCGCCTTCTTGAGGGCGACGACGGACTCGTTCCACGGAAGCAGAAGCTTTTCGAGCGAGGAAACCGCCGCGTAGAAGAGAAGGGCGAAGGCCACGATGATGACGATGGAGCCCCACACGTGCCGGGCGTCCAGGCTCGCCGTCGCCCCCTGGCTCATGATGTAGCCCAGGCCCCTGTCCGATCCCAGCCATTCGGCTACCGTGA
The DNA here is from genome assembly GCA_964604295.1 of uncultured Treponemataceae bacterium. GTDB lineage: Bacteria > Spirochaetota > Spirochaetia > Treponematales > Rectinemataceae > CAZRYP01. The sequence goes on along the minus strand of CAZRYP010000049.1, from coordinate 3,375 downwards.
CCGCGAGCACGGAGCTGGCCGACGCGATCTTGAGGGCGGAGAAGGTCATCGGAAGAGCCCTGTAGACCCTCAGGTGAAGGAATATCTGGGCGCCCGAGGCATTGAGGCTTTTCATCAACTCCATCTCCGGGACGGTCACGGACTTCAATCCTTCATGGACATTGACCATGGTCGGGAAAAAAACGATGAGGACGACGACGAGCATCTTGACCGCCTGCCCCGACCCGAAAAGGGCGTTCAGGACGGCGCTGTCCTGCACCGCCACCATGTCGGAGAGCGTATAGCGGATGCGGAGCAGGAGCGGCGTGATGGCCACGAGGGGAATGCTCCTTATGACGAGAAACACCGGCATCAGCGCCTTTTCGAGCGGCTTTATGTAGATGAAGAGCACGGCGAAGAGAATCGCGACCGCGTTGCCGACGAAGAAGCCGAGGACGGCGGCCGAGAGGGTGGATTGGGCGTGGTACCAGAAGTATGCCGGCCCGCCCCTCTTGTTCTTCGGAATGACGGTGAGGATGTTCGCGATCCGGGAAGGCTTGGGAACGGCCATACCGGAGAAGGCGTTCAGCTCGACTTTGCGGCCCGCGGCCCTGGAAATCGCCGCCGATATGACGTCGAGATTGTCCTGGTTCGCGAAGAGGCATTCCCAGGACGCCAGTATGAGGACGATGGCCACCGCGTTGATCCAGAACGACTTTTCCCTGTAGAAGACCTTGTTGGCCGTCATCATGCTTCCCTCACGCTTTTCCCCCAGGGGATGCAGAGGCGTTCGACTATCCTGATCGCCCAGTAGAAGAGTACGGAGAGCAGGGCGGAGACGAGCATCGCAGCCCAGAGCTCCAGGACCCTCGCCCCGAACATGAAGGTGACGATGAGGGCCCCAATGCCCTTCACCGCGTACATGTATTCGCTGATGATCGCCGCCAGTATCGCGCCCGAGGCCGAAATCTTGAGGCCGGTGAAGAGGTACGGCAGCGAGGAGGGCAGCCTGACCTTCCAGAAGATGTCGCGCCTGGACGCGTTGAGCGAATGCATCAGCTCCACGGTGGACATGCTGACGGACGTGAGCCCCTGCACCGCGTTCACGAGAACCGGGAAGAACGAGGCGAGCGCGACGATGGTGATTTTCGACGGCGCTCCCGTGCCCAGGATGCCGTTGAGGATGGGGAGGAGAGCCATGAGGGGGAGGCTGCGCAGGACCAGGGTGTGGGGATATACGGTCTTGGCGAAGGTGGCGTTGTAGACGAAGGCCACGGCGCAGGCGAGACCGAAGGCGCTCCCCGCGGCGAAGCCGAAGAGGGCGTTGGAGACGGTGGACCACATGTTCCTTCCCAGGAGGGGGAAGACGAGGAATATCTGCCTTACGATGAGGCTGGGCCTGGGAAGGACGAAGGCGAGGGAATCCCCTATGAGGAACTCCCACATCCAGAGCAGTCCGCCGATGACGATCCAGGGCAGGGCCGAGGAAAGGAGCTTCGCCGCGGTGATCTTGCCTCCCGGCCGGGCGCTCCGGGAACGAGCCGCGCTCATCGCCGCCCTCATCGCCGCGCCCCGGCCCCGGCGGCGGCCTTCGCATCGGCGCCTTTCCTCTCGGCCTCATCCTCTCCCTCTATGAGATGCCGGAGCGACTGGGCGAGGATCTGCCTGATCTCGTTGGTGTACTTGAAGCAGGCGCTGTCCTGCTTGAGCTCCAGGAATCTCGGCCGGGGCAGGTCTATGCGTATGTCGGCCAGGAGCTCGCCGGGGTGTGTCGAGAATACGAGGACGCGGTCGGAAAGGAAGACGGCTTCCTCGATGGAATGCGTCACGAAGAGTATGCTCGACTTCGTTTCGCTCCATATCCGCAGCGTCTCGATGTTCATCCTGTCCCTGGTGATCTCGTCCAGGGCGGCGAAAGGCTCGTCCATGAAGATGAGGGGCGGGCTCATCACCAGGGCCCGGGCCAGGGCCACCCTGTGCCTCATGCCCCCGGACAGCTGGTTCGGAGCGGCCTCCTCGAAGCCTTCCAGCCCGACGAGGGAGAGCATCCCGGCCGCCCGGCGCTTCGCCTCCCTCCTGTCGGGCACTGTCCCGTTGATCTCCATGGGGAGCTGCACGTTTCGGATCACCGAGCGCCAGGGGAAAAGCACGGCATCCTGGAAGACGAATGAATATTTCTGCTGCCTGCGCGCCTCGCCGGGCGCGAGCCCGCATACCGAAATCGCCCCCGAATCCAGGGGAAGGAGGCCGCCTATCAGCCTGAGCAGCGTCGACTTTCCGCAGCCCGACGGGCCTATGAGGGAGACGATCTCGTGATCGCCCACCTCGAAGCTCACGCCTTGTATGGCCTGGAATTTCTCGCCGTTGATGACGAAGGACTTGGACACATCTTTCAATACGACGCTGCTCATGCGACCCTCCGGGAGGAAAGGAATTGGGGGCGAGGCGCCCTGGGAATATCAGATGCTGTCGAGCACCGCCGTCGTGACGAAATCCTCGACCTTGGGGATCTTCTCCAGCTCGCCGATGTCCGCCATGATCTTGATGGCGTTTTCCCAGTCCTGAAGGTTGACGTAGAGCAGGCCCTTCTTCTTCGTGAGCTCGGATTCCATGAAGGGAACCTGGTCCTTGACCTGGGCGAGCTGCTGCGCCAGCTTCGTGCCGTAGTTGGGAGCCAGCACCTTGGTGACCTTCTCGCTGACAGAGGCTCCGCCCTTTTCGGTGTTGGTGAATTCCCATCCCTTTCTGGTGGCGCCCAGGAAGCGCTTCGCGACGTCGAATCTGTCGTTGAGGAAGGCTGGCTTGGAGATCAGGAAATTTCCCGGGACCTTGTAGCCCCACTCGTAGGAATCGATCGTGCCGAGATCGTAGCCCATACCCCTCACCATGCCCGGCTGATTGGTCAGGAAGCACCAGATCGCCTTCACGGTGCCGTCGAGGAGGGGCGAGAGATCGAATCCGGTGCTGACGACCTGGAAGTCCTTGTCGGGATCGAGACCGGCCTTGGCGCACATGACCCGCCAGGGCAGATTGCTGCCGCCGGTGATGCCGATGCGCTTGCCCTTGAGCGCGGGAAGGCCCGCGGAGAAATCCTCGCCCTTCCTGCCGTCGGGAAAGCGCTTGATGTAGGCGAGTCCTGCGGGGCTTCTCTGGAACACCGTGGCGAAAGTCTTGAGCTTCATGCCCTGGCTGACAGCCTTCACGATGTCGACCGACGAGGCCATCTCGCCCACCTCAGCCCCGCCCGAGTCCACGACGGCGCCGCCGAGGATACCCGGACCGCCGGGGAGAATGCTGACGGAGAGCATTTCCTTCGCGTAATAACCTTCATAGATGGCCGCGTAGACACCGCCGTTCTGGACGTCGGGGATCCAGGATGGCTGGAACCTCAGATTC
>CAZRYP010000048.1:0-11827 GCA_964604295.1 uncultured Treponemataceae bacterium | reverse complement strand
GGCCGCGGCGTGCTTGAGGATGTCGCGCTGGATATGCTCGGGCTGGTAGCGGTTTTCGATGCCTATCTTGAGCAGGGACGAAAAAGGCGAAAGGTTCTGGTCGCAGATCGCCAGCGCTTCATTGTAATGACCTTCCAGGAGACTGGCCTTGATCCTCAGGAAAAGCTTGTCCTCGTCGACCGAGATGCGCTTGAGGTAGAGCAGGCGCTCCACGATTATCGCGCATGCCGCGACGGAGAGACCCATGATAACCCAGAGAACCAGCCCGCCCTGGACGATGAACTCGATCATGACAACTCCTTGATACGGTAAAATCCCTATATTCCTTATCGGAAGTATATCGCCGCACTCAATGATTATCCACGGAGAGGCCGAAAATCACGGCCGTCGGGCAGCGGCCGCGCCCCGGTCGCCGCCCGGCGGCCGCCCTCACTCGCCGCGCTGGTAGTTCGGCGCTTCCCTCGTGATGGTGATGTTGTGCGCGTGGCTCTCTATGAGGCCCGCGTTGGTTATCCTGACGAAGCGGGTCTTCGTCCGAAGCTCGTCGAGAGAGGCCGCGCCCGCGTATCCGCAGCCCGATCTCAGTCCGCCTACGAGCTGGTAGACGAAATCCGTGAGCCTGCCCTTGTAGGGCACCATGCCTTCGACGCCTTCGGGCACGAGCTTGTCCGACGCGCCGATGCCGGTGGCATAGCGGTCCTTGCCGTATCCCTGGAGGGCGGCGAGGGATCCCATGCCCCTGTAGGTCTTGTACTGCCTGCCGTTGTAGAGGACCAGCTCGCCCGGCGACTCCTCGAGACCGGCGAGGAGGCTCCCAAGCATTATGGCATGGGCGCCGGCGGCTATGGATTTCACCATGTCGCCGGAGAATTTCACACCGCCGTCGGCGATGACGGGTATGCCGAACCTGGCGGCGGCCTGGGCGCAGTGGTATATGGCCGAAAGCTGGGGCATCCCCGCTCCCGAGATTATTCGCGTCGTGCAGATGGATCCCGCCCCCACGCCGATCTTCACCGCATCGGCGCCGGCCTTGGCCAGGGCTTCGACGCCTTCGGCCGTCACGACATTGCCCGCTATCACGGGCATGTCGGGAGCCACGACCCTGATTCTCCTGAGCGCCTCCAGCACTCCCTTGGAATGGCCATGCGCCGTGTCTATGACGAGGGCATCGACATTCCTGGACATGAGCAGCTGGATGCGCTCCTCGAGGTCGGCTCCAACGCCCACGGCCGCGGCGACGCGGAGACGCCCCGAGGAGTCGAGGGAGGCGTTCGGGTAGTCGGCCTTCTTGGCTATGTCCTTCACGGTGATGAGGCCCTTCAGCCTTCCCTTTTCGTCGGTGAGTGGCAACTTCTCTATCCTGTGCTCCTGGAGGATGTCCCTGGCCTGCTCGAGGGTCGTGCCCACGCGAGCTGTTATCAGCTTTTCGCCGGTCATGAAGATGCTCACCGGCTTATCGTCGTCCTCGGAGGCGCAGAAGCGGATGTCCCTGTTGGTGAGGATGCCCACGAGCTTCTTCTCCGGTCCGCTCGTGATGGGAATGCCCGATATGCGGAATTTCTGCATGAGCTCCCGGGCTTCGGAAAGCGAGGCGTCCTTCTCCAGGCAGACGGGGTCGATGATCATGCCAGACTCGGAACGCTTCACCTTGTCCACCTCGCCCGCCTGCTGCGCGGGAGACAGGTTCCTGTGGATGACGCCCATGCCGCCCATCCTCGCCAGGGCGATGGCTAGGGCCGATTCCGTGACGGTATCCATGGCCGCCGAAAGGAGCGGGATGTTGAGCGTTATGTCCCGGGCTATCCTGGCGCTCGTATCGACGCGCGCGGGCAGTACTTCGCTGAACGCGGGGACGATGAGGACATCGTCGAAGGTCAGGGCCGTATTCGATTCGAAAATTTCTTCGTTCATGGTGCATATCCTCCAAATGACGCGCTTTATACCTGTTTCAATGCCTGAAATGCCTGACGCCGACGAGGACCATGGCTATGCCCGCCCTGTCGGCCGCCTCGATGGATTCCGCGTCGCGCATCGAGCCGCCGGGGTGGGCGATGGCCGTCACCCCGGCCTTGGCCGCTTCCTCGACCGAATCGGGGAAGGGGAAGAAGGCGTCGGAGCCGAGAACCGAGCCCCTGGCCTTTTCTCCCGCCCTCTGGGCGGCGATCCGCACCGAATCCACCCTGTTGGGCTGGCCGCCGCCTATGCCCACAGTCGCCCCGTCCTTCGCGAAGACGATCGCGTTGGACTTCACCGACATGCAAGCCTTCCAGGCGAAGCGCAGATCGCGAAGCTCCGATTCGGTGGCCTCGCGTTTCGACACGCAGCGCCACTGGGTTTCCGAAGGATCGCCCTCATCGACATCCTGGCGCAGGAATCCGCCCAGGACCGACCTGATCTCGTCGCGCGCCCTTCCCTTTCCCGGTATGAGGAGCCTGAGGTTCTTTTTCGCCGAGAGGAGGGCGAGGGCTTCCTCGTCGAATCCTGGAGCGGCGATGCACTCGGCGAAGAGCTTGCCGAGGCTCTCCGCACAGGCCGCCGTGAAGAAAGCGTTGGTCGCTATCACTCCCCCGAAGGCTGATATCGGGTCGCAGGCGATGGCCTTTTCAAGTGCTCCGGGAAGGGACGAGGGATCGCCAGTCTCCGATTCCGCTATGCCGCAGGGCGAAAGATGCTTCACGACGACCACGGCGGGATTCCGGAATCGGCCAACGGCATGCCAGGCCGCGTCCAGGTCCAGGATGTTGTTGTAGGAAAGCTCCTTGCCCTGGAGGACGCGGCCTCCCAGGGGACCTCCCCCCTTTTCGAAGGAATAGAGTTCGGCGCCCTGATGGGGGTTTTCCCCGTACCTGAGCTTCATGCCGTTCCATCCGCGCAGCTCGAAGGAGGCGCCATCCGCGGGTTCGCCGGCTCCTTCCTCCTGCGAGGCGAACCAGGCGGCGATCGCCGCGTCATAGGACGAAGTCCGCGCGAAGGCCTTCGCGGCGAGCCTCCGTCTGACGGAGAGGGATACGGCGCCGACGGCCTCGATCTCATCGAGGACGGAGCCGTAATCGACGGCATCGCAGACGATCGCCACCCTTTCGTGATTCTTGGCGGCCGCCCTGATGAGGGCGACGCCGCCAATATCTATCTGTTCCACGGCGTCCTCGCGGCGGCAGGCTGGATCGGCCACCGTCTTCTCGAAGGGGTAGAGATTCACGACCACCATGTCGACGGCCTTGTATCCGAGCCCCGCGATTTCCTTCAGGTCCTCTCCCGTCGCGCGGGCGAGTATGCCCCCGTGTATGGCCGGATGGAGGGTCTTCACCCTGCCGCCGAGGATTTCGCGGGCTCCCGTGTAGTCGGCGATCTCCTCCACTTCTATTCCGGCATCCTTGAGCGTCCTGGCCGTGCCTCCCGAAGCCAGGAATTCCCATCCGAGCTTCGAGAGCCTTCGCGCGAAGTCGACCAACCCGCTCTTGTCGTGCACCGAAATGATTGCTCGCGGCATATGCTACTCTCCTTTTATACGGCTGTTCCGGTCCGGGACAAGTATCCCGGCCGTGCGTATGACCAGACCATGCTCTATCTCGTGCATCCTCGCCTCGAAGGCTTCGAAGGTTTCGTCCCTGTCCGGCACGACTCGCTCGGATGCGATCACAGGACCTGCGTCGACGCATTCGTCGGGGACGAAATGGGTCATGACGCCCGTCTCACCGATCTCCCCTCGCAAAAAAGCTTCCCATGCGCGCTCGATGGCATGGGTTCCCGGGAATGTGCCGGGCAGCGCGGGATGGAGGTTGACGATCCTGTCCCTGAAAGGAGCGATGAATTCCTTTCCGAGTATGCGCATCCATCCGAGGAGGAAAATGTAGTCCGGCCCGTAGGGGAGGATGGCTTCGGCCAGGCTCCTGTCATATGCCCTGCGGGAAGCCGCCCTGTCGAGGCCGGGGATGGGTGCGCAGCTCAAGGCCAGGGTCGGTATGCCGGCCTTCCTCGCCCGGACGAGAGCATGGGCATCGGGATCCGAAGAGAGGACGAGGACGATTTCCGCGTCCAGCTCCCCCCTCGCGATGGCATCGATCAGGGACTGGAGATTGGAGCCGTTGCCCGACACCATGACGACGAAACGCGATTTCATCCCCGTTCCCCGGCTTTTCCCATTTCCATGATCGCCGCTCCCGAACCCTTCGAGAGCTCCCCGATCACGAAGAATTCGCTCCCCGAAAGCCTGGCGAGGGTTTCCAGGCTCTCGGAGCCCACGACAGCCACCAAGCCGATGCCCATGTTGAATACCCTGTACATCTCCCTTTCCCCGATTCCTCCCTTTTCCATGATGAGCCGGAAAAGCGGAGGCATCGGCCAGGAATCGGTGCGTATGTGCGCGTCGAGGTGTGGAGGGAGGATACGCGGTACATTGCCCTCGAATCCGGCGCCGGTGATATGGGCCAGGGATTTTATCAAGCCCCGCGATTGCCGGAGCAGGGGCCAGATGACGGGAAGATAGGAACGGTGGGGCGCGAGGAGGGCCTCGATGAGAGGCTTTCCCAGCCTGTCGGCGTACTGTCCGAATTCCTCTTCCTCGAAAACCTTCCTTATGAGGGAATAGCCGTTCGTATGGGGACCGCTCGAAGGGAAGCCCACGAGGATGTCGCCTTCGCGCATGGTGCCCAGGGGAAGCATCAGGTTTCTTTCGGCGACCCCGACGATGGCGCCGGCCACGTCGAATTCCTTCGGCATGTAGACGCCCGGCATCTCGGCCGTCTCCCCACCGATGAGCGCGCAGCCTGCTTGCCTGCACGCCACGGCCATGCCGCCGACAGCCTGGGCGATCATGGCCGGATCGAGCCTGGAGGTGGCGATGTAGTCGAGGAAGAATATGGGTTTCGCCCCCTGGACGAGGATGTCGTCGATGCAGTGGTTCACGATGTCCTGCCCGATGCCGCCGTAGCTCCGCGCCATGGCCGCGAGCTTCACCTTCGTGCCCACTCCGTCGGTGGACGCGACGAGAACGGGATCGTCCATCGTCTTGAGGGCGGAAGCGTCGTACATTCCCCCGAAGGCGCCTATCCCGGCGAGGACTTCCGGTCCGTAGGTGGATTTGACCGCCGCGCTCATGAGGTCGACAGCCTGGTCGCCCGCGTCGATGTCGACCCCGGCCAGGGCATAGGAGGAGGCAGAACCGCCGGAGGTTGAGCCCGCGCCGGCCGTGGGCGCATCAGAGTTGGCCGGGGTCGCATCCGTGCCGGAATCCCGGATGACGAAGGATTTCCCCCGCCCGATGTCCTTCCTGAACCTCGAGCGCGGCGCCTCGACGCGGGCGACCCTCGCGTATGCCCCCTCGATCGCGTCGCCGACCGAATCCGCCCAGGCCGAGGCGCACAGTAGCCGGCCCCCGGCGGCGGTCACCGCGCCCTCGTTGGACCGGCGCGTGGCGCCGTGGAAGAGCGCTGAATCCGCCGCTCCGCCGAAATCCCTCACCTCGCGGACGCTCCCGTCCCGCGATTCGGTCGCATAACCTTCCGAGGCGATGACGACGCAGGCGGCGGCCTTGTCCGCCCACTCGATCTTCAGCCCGCCGAGACGTCCTCTCGCGCAGGCATCGAGGATCCCGAGGATATCGGATTCCAGGAGGGGGAGGATGGCCTCCGCTTCAGGATCGCCGAAGCGGCAGTTGTATTCGAGGGCCTTGGGTCCGTCCTTCGTGAGGATAAGGCCGGCGTAGAGCACGCCCACGAAGGGTCTGCCTTCGTCCGCGAGACCCGCCAGAGCCTTGCGGAGGAACGCCTCGGAAAAGCCGCGCGCCCTTTCGAAAGGTCCTTTCTTCGCCGAAGCGACCGCTCCCATGCCTCCGGTATTCGGTCCCTCGTCGTTCTCGAGAAGCCTTTTGTGGTCCTGGGCGGGCGGCATGACGCTGACTTCCCGCCCGTCGCAGAACCCGAGCACCGACACTTCCTCGCCGACGAGCCGCTCCTCGACGATCACCTCGGCGCCCGCCTCGCCCAGCTTCCCTTCCTGCATGATCGCCGCGAGGGCTTCCTCGGCTTCGGCTGCCGAGGAGGGAAGGAAGACGCCCTTCCCCGAGGCAAGTCCGGAAGCCTTGATGACGAAGGAGGGCCAGGGCGCGTCCCTCACGAAGGAGAGGGCGTCGCCGTAGGAGGAGAATATCCTGAAATCGGCCGTGGGGATGCCGTGCTTCCTCATGAAGGCCTTGGAAAAAGCCTTGGAAGATTCGATCATCGCGGCCGCCGCGGAAGGACCGAAACAGCGAGGCCGCCCAACGCGGGAAATCTTCGCCAGCCTGTCGGCAAGCCCGAGCGAGAGGGGAAGTTCCGGACCGACGACGACGAGGTTCACGCCCTTTTCGTCGGCGAATCGCGCGAGGCCCTCCACATCGTCGACCCGGATGTCGACGTTCGTGCCGAGGAGAGCCGTGCCCGCGTTGCCTGGAGCGCACCAGAGCCTTCCGAGCAGGGCCGAGGCTCCGATCTTCCACGCGAGGGCATGTTCCCTCGCCCCTGATCCGACTAGCAGTACGTTCATGCGGCCTTTTCTCCTCGCGTCAGAATTCGAACCTTTCCTTGGAACCCGACATGCCCACATCGAAGGGATAGTCTCCGGAGAAGCATGCCGTGCAGTAGCCGTCGATGCCCCCGATGGCCTTGCCCGCCGATTCGAGGCTGAGATAGGCGAGGGAGTCAGCGCCGCACCACGCCGCCATCTCGCCGACGGGCATGATGTTCGCGATGAGCTCGCCCCGCTGTCCCATGTCGACTCCCATCATGCACGAGAACTTCACGGGCGGGCTTGCCACCCTCACATGCACTTCTTTCGCGCCCGCGTTCTTGAGAAGGGCGACGAGGGGTCTGATGGTGTTCCCCCTGACGATCGAATCGTCGATGACGATGATCCGCTTGCCCTTCACCGAATCATGGAGGACGTTGAACTTGAGGGAAACGCCTCGCTTGCGAAGGAAAGTCGTGGGTTCGATGAAGGTCCTGCCTATGTAGCGGTTCTTCACGAAGGCTTCGCCGTAGGGTATCCCGGAGGCCGCCGAATACCCGATCGCCGCCGAAATCGAGGAATCGGGCACGGGGATCACGAGGTCGGCGTCGGCGGGCGAGCAGCGGGCGAGTTCCTCGCCGAAGCGTCTGCGCACTTCGTGCACGGAGTGTCCGTTCCATACGCTGTCCGGCCGTGAAAAATAGATGAATTCGAAAATGCACGAGGCCTGGCGCCTGGTCTTCGCCGCCTTTCCGAGACTGGCCACCCGCACCGAGCCGCCGGGATCGCAGGAGACGATCTGTCCCGCTCCGATTTCATGTATTTCGTGGCAGCCGAGTGTCGCCAGGGCGCAGGTTTCGGAGGCGACGACAAAGGCTTTCTCGGCGGTGATGCCATAGGCGAGCGGCCGGAGCCCCCAGGGGTCCCTCGCCGCGAAGATGCCTTCCTGGGTGAGGGCGACGAAGGAGAACGCTCCCACCCAGGAGGCCATGGCCGCCCTGATGCGCGCGACCCAACTCTTCTTGTCCGATCCGGCGAGGTCCATGATCATCAGTTCCGTGTCGCTCGCCGAAGTGAGGCCGACGCCTTTGTCGAGAAGCCTCTTGCGGATTTCCCCCGCGTTGACGATGTTGCCGTTGTGCGCGAGGGCTACCGGACCGTGGCGGGAATCGATGAGGAAGGGCTGGGCGTTCCTCACGTTCGAGGAACCAGTGGTCGAATAGCGGTTGTGGCCGATGGCCAGACTGCCCTCCAGGCTTTCTATGTCGGCCTCGGAAAAGACCTGGGAGACGAGGCCTATGTTCTTCTTCAGGTTGATGATGTGGCCGTCGAAGGCCGCGATGCCCGCCGATTCCTGCCCCCTGTGCTGAAGGGCGAAAAGCCCGTAATAGGCGAGTCTCGAGGCATCGCGTCCCGGCGCGTAGATGGCCATGACGCCGCATTCTTCGTGCGGCCCTTCCCCGGCCAGCGAGTTTTCGCCTGTCATCGATCCGTGCCCGGCTTTCCCTGGTCGCCGTTGAGTGTCAACTCGTCGCGATCGATCTTCTCGCGCTGTTCCTCGTGATAAGTCCTTATCCTGGACTTGAGGCCCTCATCGTTCGACGCGAAAAGCTTCGCCACGAAGAAAGCCGCGTTGCGCGGATCGAGGACCGTGGCCGCGGCGACGCCGGGCGGCATTCTCAGGGAGGACAAGATATCGGCCCCTCCGAAAGCCTCGCAGGGGGGCGGACAGGCTATGACGGGAAATACCGTCGCGAAATCGACCATCCCCGAGAGAGCGTTGGAAAGGCCCGCGATCGTGATATAGGCTATGTTGTCGCCCCTCCCCTCCGCGGATTCCAGGATTCCGAGCAGCTTTTCGGGCGTCTTGTGGGCCGAGGCGATCCTCGTCTCGTGCCTGATGCCCAGATAATCCAGCCACTCTATGATGCGCGCCGCATGGTCGGAATCGGATTTGGCGCCCATGAGGATGACGGCACAGTTTCCGCTCATAATTCGACTCCCGCCTTTTCAAGATTGAGCGACAGCCGCCGCTCCACGGGATAGGTGCCCGGAAGGAAGGTCCTGCCCGTGAGCATTTCATAGGCTGTCTGGTAGAGGATTCCCGTATCGGCCCACACCGAATCGGGCAGGACGGGTATCTCCCCGTCGCCCCCGTACCCCAGTTCCGCATAACGCATTCTCACGAATTCCTTGTCGAAAAGCTCCGGTTCGCCGCCCTTTTCGAAACGCTCGGCGTAGCTCCCGAGACGCCAGAAACGGGACGAATCGGGCGTGTGGATCTCGTCGATGAGCATCACCCGACCGTCGGCTCCCAGCCCGAACTCATATTTCGTGTCGACGAGGATGAGTCCCGCCTTTTCGGCGATCTCCGTTCCCCTCGCGAAAAGGGCAAGGGCGATCTCCATGACGCGGTCCCAGGTCTTTCCGGCGAGGAATCCTTTCTCGACGACTTCGGAAACCGTAAGCCGCTCATCGTGGCGGCCAGCCTCGGCCTTCGTCGTCGGCGTGATGATCGGCGCGGGGAGACGCTGGTTTTTCCTCAGGCCTTCGGGGAAGGCATAACCGTAGATGCTGCGCTCGCCCTCCGAATATCGGCGCCAGAGGGCTGTCGAGGTGACGCCCGTGATGTAGCCCCGCACGATCACCTCGACCGGGAGAGGCGTGGCTTCCCGCACGATGGAGACGTTGGGGTCGGGCACGGAAATGAGATGGTTGGGGGCGATGTCGGCCGTCCTGCCGTTCCACCAGGCCGAGAGTTCGTTGAGCACCTGCCCCTTCCAGGGCACGGCGGCGACTATCCTGTCGAAAGCGGAAATCCTGTCCGTCGTCACCATGAGACGGCTGGAATCGTCCAGGACGTACCAGTCCCTGACTTTCCCGGAATGCTTTTCCCGTTTTCCGGCGGGCAGGCCCATGAACGCCTCGGGCAGCATCGAACGGATGACCTCTCGCTCCATCATTATTCGCTCCTCCTAATTGTTTCGCGTAACGCACGCCGTTGACGAAAAGGTCGAGTCCGCCGCCCGCCCTTCCTCCCCTGTATGCCCTCGACCCCGGTCCGGAGAGGACATTGTCCTCCGGATGAGGCATGAGTCCCAGCACGTTCCCCCGGGGGTTGCATATCCCCGCTATGTCGGCCGTCGAACCGTTGGGATTGTCGGGATATCTGCCTTCCGCGGGAGATCCGTCCGGAAGAACATAGGTGAAGGCGACGAGCCCCTTGCCGCCGAGGGCGTCGAGATGAGCGGCGTCCTTCACGACGAAGCGCCCTTCTCCGTGGGCTATCGGGCAGCAGAGAGTCTCGGTGAGGCCGCTCGTCCAAATGCAGGGACTCTTTCCGGCCTTGAGAGTGACCCACCTGCACTCGAACCTGCGGCGTGCGTTGTCGGTCAATGTCACATAACGCTCCTCCCCGTCATCGGGAAGAAGCCCGTGGCCGGGAAGTATCCCCGCCTTGACGAGGGTCTGGAAGCCGTTGCAGATGCCGATCACGGGTTTGCCCTTGGCGACGAATTCCCCCACCTCGTCCTTGAAGAAGGAAGCGATGTCGAGGGCGAAGAGCCGGCCGGCGCCGAGGGCGTCCGCGTAGGAGAAACCGCCTGGGATGACGAGTATCTGGCTTCCGGACAGAAGGCTCCGATCCGCCCTGAGCTCGTTCACATGGACGATCCTGGCTTCGGCGCCGGCCAGCTCGAGGGCATAGGCCGCGTCGGAATCCCTGTTGATGCCGGCGGCATGAAGTACGAGCGCCCTGGGTTTCACATTCCGCCTCCGATTTCTGCGCCTTCCCCTGGCCGGTCGCCGAGGGCGCCGATTCCCTCGCTGGCGAAGGCCTTTTCGAGGGCGGGGATTCCCACGGCCAGGGCGCTGCCGTCCCTCAGGACTATCGTGATGGACTGATCTCCCGTCGTGCGTCCTATCTTCCGGTAGGGCGCCCCATCCATCGCGGCTTCGAACTCCAGAGTCTTGTCCTTCGGGATTTCCACGAGCAGGCAGCCGTTCGTCTCGCCGAAGAGGAGCAGGGCTTCCTTCCAGATGACAGGATTTCCCGTCAGCCTCGACTCCCCGTTCTGCCCTAGGGCGAAAGCCGCGCTTTCCAAGGCCTCGAATTCCAGGCGGGCGCCCCTACCTCCGCCTATGCACATTTCGGCGAGGGCCGCGCCCAGGCCGCCGTCGGAAAGATCGTGGCAGGCGAGCGCGAGCGAACGCATGATAGCCTTGTGGAGCTTCCTGTACACCAGAGGCGCCATGTCGGAAAATGCCGGTCCGGCTCCCCCGAAATTCTTCGGCGCGGATCGGTCCCCGCCCGCGTGACCGGCTTTCCCGAACATGATGTCCTGCAGCACCGAGGCAGGAAATACCGGGGAGAATTCGCCCACCAGATAGATGAAGCTAGAATCGGTCTTGAAGTCCGTCGTCGTCGCCAGGGCGATGTCGGGCACGATCCCCATCGCCGAGATGAGGAGGGATGGCGGAATCGCGACGCGCGTGCCGTCGGGCCCTTCGAACTCATTGTTGAAGGAATCCTTGCCGCAGAAGAAAGGGGCTTTGTGCGCCACCGAGGCGTCGTAGCAGGCTTTCGCGGCGCGGAGAAGGGTCCAGACGTTTTCCGGCTTCCGGGGATCTCCCCAGCAGAAGTTGTCCACGACGGCGATTTTGTCGGGGTCGGCGCCCGAGGCTACCGCGTTCCTGACGGCCTCATCCAGGGCGGAGGCCGCCGCGTTGTACGAATCCGCTTCGCCGTAGCGAGGGTTGAAGCCGTTGGAGATGGCTATGCCCTTCCTGCCCTTCGTTTCCAGTGGCTTCAGGACAGCGGCGTCGCCTGGTCCCGACTGCATCGACCCGGCGAAAGGGCCTATCCTCGTGGCCCCCTGCACTTCATGATCGTAGCGCCTGACCGCCCACTCCTTCGACGCCACCGCGTGATGCGCCAGGACCTCGGCATAGAGGGCGTCGAGGGGGAGCCCGGGGGCATGGACCTCGACATGGGCCGCGAGGGACGCGCCTCTTCCCGGCACGGGCCGTACCCGGCCGGGGGCATCGGAAGCCGGCGCCGCGGCGGTCAGGCGCCTGCGGGGCATCCCGCCGTGGAGGAACTCGCAGGATAGGTCGAGTATCGTTTCGCCCCCGTAGCGGACGAGCAGCCTTCCGTCGCCGGTGAAGCTGCCCAGGTCGCAGTATTCGACGTCGTTGCCGTCGCACATGGCCGCGAGAGCGGCCATCTTTCCGGGCGGGACGGCTAACACCATCCTCTCCTGGGCTTCGGAAAGCCAGAGCTCCCAGGGGGCGAGGCCCGCGTACTTGAGGCGCACTTCGGAAAGCTCGACGGCGGCGCCGAGGG
>CAZRYP010000047.1:0-12402 GCA_964604295.1 uncultured Treponemataceae bacterium | reverse complement strand
AGCGGGTTCGAGCGTCATGTTCGACAAGGTTCTCCTCCTCTCGGCCGAGGCCGGCGTCAAGGTGGGAAACCCCTATGTCGCGGGCGTCAGCGTGAAGGCGGTCATCGACTCCGAAATCAAGGCGGACAAGGTCATAGTCTTCAAGTACAAGCCGAAGAAAGACTACAGGCGCAAGCAGGGACACAGGCAGCGGTACTCCGTGCTCACAGTCCAGGAAATCGTCGGCGCCTGACGCGCTGAAGCACAGGGGAGGAATAGCATGCCACACAAGGGTGTAAATGGTCGCGACTCGAATCCTCAATATCTCGGCGTGAAGAAATACGCGAACGAAGCGGTCACCGCGGGTTCGATCATCGTCAGGCAGAGAGGTTCCAAGATAAATCCCGGTCTCAACGTCGGTATCGGCAAGGACGATACGCTTTTCGCCCTCGTCGACGGCATGGTCTCCTTCAGGGAGATCCGCGGCAAGAAATATGCCCAGGTGGAGCCTTTCCCCGCCGAGTAAGGCGATAGCGAGACAGTTTTCCGTGCCGCGGAATGCGGCATGGCCAGGAGCCGCTCGATGTCGGGCGGCTTTTTTATATCTTGCCACCGGGCATTCGAACTGGTATTTTTCAATACACGGAGTCAGAGCGTGATAAAATTCGCGGATGAGGCGACGATAACCGTCGCGTCGGGAAAGGGCGGCGATGGTTGCGTGGCGTTCCGGCGTGAAAAGTACATTCCATTCGGCGGGCCCGCGGGCGGCGACGGCGGCAAGGGCGGCGACGTCATTTTCCTCGTGAAGAGCAATGTCAGGACCCTGTCCTTCCTTCGCTTCCGCCAGACCTTCAAGGCGCAGAATGGCATTCCGGGAATGGGCAGGAACATGCACGGAAAGGACGGAGAGGACATCATCATACCCGTACCCCCGGGCACGATAGTCAAGGACGCGGAAACCGACGAGATAATCAGGGATTTCGGCGCCCTCTCAGGCGGACGCTCCGTCAATGAAGGTGAACGCTGGACCTTCCTCAAGGGCGGGAAGGGGGGCTGGGGGAACACCCACTTCAAGAATTCCGTGAACCAGGCTCCCAAGTTCGCCATGCCCGGCCAACCCGGCGTGGAGAGAAAGCTCAAGATAGAACTGAGCCTCATCGCGGACATAGGCCTGGTGGGCTTCCCGAACGCGGGGAAATCGAGTCTCCTCGATGACTTCACCAATGCCCGACCCAAGATCGCACCCTATCCCTTCACCACGAAGATTCCCAATCTGGGCGTCCTCACCCTTTTCGACAGGGACATCATCCTCGCCGACATTCCCGGCATAATCGAGGGCGCGCACGAGGGAGCCGGTCTCGGCATACGCTTCCTGAAGCATATCTCGAGGACAGCCTGCCTGGCCTTTCTCGTGGACCTGTCGGACGAGAACTGGCGGGAGGCTTTCGGCATCCTCAAGGGAGAGCTGGAATCATTCTCCAGGGAGCGGGCCGTCAAGACCAGGATACTCGTGGCGACGAAACTGGACCTGCCGGAAGCCGAGGAACGCTTCGAAGAGTTCAAGGCCATGTTCCCTGAGGAGAGTCTGTTCGGGATCTCGGTCTTCAGCGGCGAAGGACTCGACGAGCTCAAGAACGCCCTCTACCGCCAGGTCACGGACTTCGAGAAGAGCACACAAGAAGCCGCCGGCCAGGAATCGGGGAATGGATTTTTCGACACGGGCAGCTTCGACGAGGGCGGAGAGGAATCTCTGACGTGAAGACTGCCATTTTCGGCGGAACCTTCAATCCGGTCCATGTCGGCCACCTCATCATGGCCGAGGAAGTCCTGGCACAGACAGATTGCGACAAAGTCCTTTTCGTGCCCGCCAACATTCCGCCTCACAAGGAAGTCCTCGACCCCGGAGCCGGATTCAGGCTCGAGATGCTCAGGGAGAGCCTGGCGGACAACCCCGCGTTCGGGGTCAGCGACTGCGAGATTCTCCGAACGGGAATTTCCTACAGCATAGACACCATCAGATACCTTGTCGCCGCCGGAATCACCGAGCCCTGCCCCGGCCTCGTGATAGGCGACGATCTCCTTGAAGGCTTCGGCGGCTGGAAGGAAGCCGAAGCGGTAATCCAGGAAAGCCGCATCATCGTCGTGCACCGAAGCTTCACTGAGAGAATCGCCCAGCGATTTCCCCATACGTATGTCGACAACATCATTTTCCCTGTCTCCTCGACGCTGATCAGGGAGAGGATCAGGGATAACAAGGCATGGCGCTATCTGGTTCCCGACGCCGCAAGGAAGATAATTGAAGCACATGGACTCTACGGACT
The DNA here is from genome assembly GCA_964604295.1 of uncultured Treponemataceae bacterium. GTDB lineage: Bacteria > Spirochaetota > Spirochaetia > Treponematales > Rectinemataceae > CAZRYP01. The sequence goes on along the minus strand of CAZRYP010000047.1, from coordinate 10,102 downwards.
TCAGGCAACTTGAACCCCTGATCCGCTCCTGTCTCGGGAAATTCTGCAAGCCCTCGAGGATCGAGCATTCGATCTCCGTGGCAGAAACCGCTCAGGCTCTTTGCCAGCGTTTCGGCCTGGACGGAAGAAAGGGTTTCCTGGCCGGCCTGGCCCACGACATCATGAAGGACAGGCCCCTCGCCGACCAGTGGGAATATGCCCGGCGGGCAGCTTCGAATCCCTGTCTGGATTCCGTCGCCCTGGCAGTCGAACGCATCGAGTCGGAAAAGGATTTCGCTGACAAGATCATCCATGGTCCCTCGGCAGCGGCCTTCCTCTGCGGGGAATGCGGATTGAAGGACAGGGATATGCTCGAGGCCATGGCCTTCCATTCCTCGGCCGCCATCGTCATGTCTCCTCTTGCGAAAATCGTCTATGTCTCGGATAAGCTGGAACCCCGACGCCCCTACATGAAGGCGGAGGATGAAACCGAAACAGGGCGGCTGGATCTGGACGGGCTCATGGTCCGCGCGCTGGAGCTATCCATCGGCTGGCTGCGGGGGAACGGGCAAGCTATTGCCCAAAGCACTATCGACTTATACAATGCGCTCACGATGAGAGTAACCTTGAAATGAGGAAAATTTCCTTCGATAAAAGCAATGTTCTCCTGTGGATCATAGTGGCCCTCTTCGCCTCGGCCATCATCGTCGGATTCGTCGCGCTTAAGGCCGAAAGTCTTTCGATGCAGCTGAAAACCGACAGACCCATCAACATTCTTATCGTTTTCGAACAGGGGGGGAAGCCCGTATCCACCCAGCTTCTCATGTTCTACGCATCCAGGTCGAAGGCAGCCCTTCTCGACATACCCGCCAATACGGCCGTCATCCTCAAGACGATCAAGCGCATGGACAAGATCGACTATATCTACAAGGCGGGCAATCCGAGGAATTTCATGACCGAGGTATCCAGCTACCTGGATATTCCCCTGAACGGTTATCTTCTCCTGGACGAGAAAGACCTCGGAACCATGGTGGACCTGCTGGACGGGATACAGCTGTTCATTCCCTCCATGATAATCCAGGACGGCGATCCAAGCGTCAGGCTGCCCGGAGGGGCCGTCAACCTCGACGGCGACAAGGTATTGCAGTATCTTCGCTACAGGGAAGAAAACGAAAGCGAGAGCGACGCCCTCGTGCGGCGGCAGAAACTGGCCATAGCCCTGCTCAAGAAACTGTCGGACAAGTCCGGGTACTTCGAGAACAAGGCCGCGTCGTCGGCCATCTTCGGAGCCATGAAGAGCAATTTCAGCCCGGAAGCCAGGAAAAAGCTCCTTAGGGAGATCGCCAGGCTCGATGCCGACTCCATCCTTCTTCAGAAAATAACGGGAACCTACAGGGCCGTGGAAGGGGAGAGCCTGTTCTTTCCCTTCTACGACGGGGAACTCGCCAGGGACATGCTGAAGCAGACGCTGAACGCGATGATCGCTTCCAATGTGGCGTCGTCGAGCAGCAAGATCTATACGGTGGAAATACTGAACGGCACGACGGAGAAGGGCCTGGCCGCGCGCACCGCAGAAATATTCGGAAGCTTCGGCTATGATGTGGTGGCCGTCGGCAACGCGGCATCGCTGGATTATACGAAGACCGTGCTGATCGACAGGTTCGGGGACAAGGAAGCCTTGACTTCCATAGCAGGCGTCATCAAATGCGGCAATTTTTCGGAGGCTGCCGAATACAAGGGCTCGATAAAGGCCGACTATACGATAATTCTGGGAAAAGATTTCAATGGGAGGGTTTGTGTCCGATAGCAAGTCGATCGCGTTCAACATCGCGTCCATCCTGGCCGAGCACAAGGCCGGAGACGTGGTTGTGATGGATCTCAAGGGAATAGCCGGATGGACTGATTATTTCGTCGTCGGTACGAGCAGTTCCAGCACGCATATGAGGGGGCTTTCGAGATTCGTCGACGATTTTCTCTCCGAGGAGAAAGAGAAGCCGCTCAACAAGCCCGCCGCCAAGGAAGATGAGAGCTGGATCCTCCATGACCTAGGGGATGTGATCGTACACATCATGAACCAGGATGCCAGAACATTCTATGAACTCGATAAGCTCTGGTTCAAGGCCCAGGTGTTCAAGGTCGAGGCGGGTCCCGGGAAAAGCGACAAGCCGCAGGAATAAGCCCGATCCGCGATACCGGCCTCCGCGTTTAGCGGCGGCGCGGGCGATAAAAAAAGGCTGTCCGGTCGGACAGCCTTTTTCATTGAGGCCCGGAGGGCCTTATTCGTCGAGATCGTCGTATTCGACATCGTCGTCGTAGCCGAATTCGTCGTCGTCCTCGTCGTCGAAGTCGTCGTCTTCGTCATCGTCGAAATCATCGTCGTCATCGTCGAAATCATCGTCGAAATCATCCTCGTCGTCGAAGTCGTCGTCTTCGTCACTCATATCATCCTCATCCTCGTCGAAATCTTCATAATCATCGTCATAGCTGTCATCAAAATGGACTGGAGAGCGAAGAACGAACCCTGCGTTTTCTATTGACCCTTCTCCGGCTATCGTCACAAGTTCATATTCCGATTCAGTCGACGCAGATGCGCTATAAATGGGGGTCATCGCAGCATCCTCCCTCACTTTGACATCAGAAAGTCCCAAAGCCTGCGTACTATGCTTTCAAATAGCGGAAGCGTCAAGCCCCGATAATTTCAGCAGGCAACGAAAATCTAAAGAGCATATCGGAATCTGTCAACTGCAAAAGCGCGTTTTTCGGCAAAAAACGGATATCGGGCCGGATTGGGCTATGCCTTTGACAGTTAAGCCCATTGGTACTAGATTCACAAGCAATGGAACGCGAAATCAGGATCGAGGCTTTCGCCAAGATCAACATAGGACTCGCAATAGGAAATCCCCGTCCCGACGGCTATCATCCCATACTCGGAATATTCCACTCCGTGGGCATTTCCGACAAGATCCGCTTCAGGGCCGAGGAGGGAAGGGGAATCCTCGTGGAGGGTGCCTTCGATTGCCCGGCGGAAGCTACGACCGTCTACAAAGCGGCGGAGCTCTTCTTCCGGCGCACGGGTATCCGAGGGGGACTGGCGGCTTCGGTGGAGAAAGGGATTCCGGTGATGGCCGGATTGGGAGGAGGGTCGGCTGACGCCGCAGCGACGATCCTGGCTTTGGATATTCTCTTCGCCACGAAGCTGGGGGGAGGGGAACTTTCCTCGCTTGCCGGCGAGATAGGCGCCGATGCGCCCTTCTTCCTGAGAGGGGGGGCAGCCGTCGTTTCGGGCATCGGAGAGGTCATAGAGCCCATACCGCCCCGCGGGGATTTTGGCATTCTCCTCATCCGGCCGGGTTTCGGCGTGTCGACGAAGTGGGCCTACTCCGAATTGGATTCCCTGCGAGGTTCAAAGGGCGATCCGGGAAGGAATGAGGAAGAGAGGCTGGATTCGCCCGAGGCTAAGCGGAAGCTTGTCGCCGCTTTCGAATCGGCTCCGGCGCGATGGCCTTTCTCCAACGCGTTCGGGGAGATGCTCGGTTCGGCATATCCGATCTATCGCGAACTGGACTCCCGCCTGAGGGATGCGGGAGCAGCCTATGCATCCATCACCGGTTCGGGATCCTGCATGTACGGCATCTTTGGTTCCGTCGATGAGGCGCGCGAGGCCGAAAGGAAGCTCAGAACGTCGATGACGGATGGGGAGGGGAAAACCGCCTTGTGCGGCATGGCCCTGCACTCGATAAAACCGCTTGAAACAAGTCTGCTTCTAGGCTAGAATTGCGATATGTGACTGCGTACACAAAAGGAGCGTCCTTGCTATGGAAATTACGGACATCCGAATCCGCAAGGTTCCGACTGAGGGTAAGTTGAAGGCCTATGTAACGGTAACCTTCGATGAGTGCTTCGTGGTGCACAATGTGAAAATCATTGAAGGGAAGAACGGTGTCTTCATCGCGATGCCCAGCAGGAGGACGAACACCGGGGAATACAAGGATATTGCCCACCCGATTTGTCCGGATTTCAGGACGCGTCTTCAGGAGCGTATACTCGCCGCCTACGCTTCGAACGTTGTAATCGACGAGACAGTCCCAGAATTCGACTGATCCATCAGCACAGAGCGCTGTACAGATACTCACAACTTGGGACGTCGGCAAGCGGTAAGCCCCCGGGTTTTGGTCCCGGTATTCGCAGGTTCGAATCCTGCCGTCCCAGTACGGCTTGAAAAGCCAAATGCGTAAGGAGAGATTAGATGGAACATTTTGTTATCCAGGCATTCAATAGAGAGAAGTCGACCAAGGGACAGCTCCACCAGTACAGGATAGAGGGCAAGATCCCCGCGGTCGTCTACGGCGGCGGCAAATCCGCCACAAACCTCCTCGTCTATGCCCACGAGTATGAGAAGGCTCTCAAGAGCATCACGGAAAGCACGATCATCACCCTCGACATCGAGGGCAAGAAGCTCAACGCTTTCGTGAAGGATCACCAGCGCCATGCCGTGGACAAGAATCTGCTCCACATAGACTTCCTCGAAGTCCAGGAAGGCAAGAAGCTGCACGCCCGCGTCAGGATCATCCTCAAGGGCACTCCCAAGGGCGTCGTCGAGGGAGGCATCCTCGAGAATCCCGCACACGACATAGAAGTCGAATGCGATCCTTCCGTTCTTCCCGAGAGGATCGAGGTGGATGTCACCGGCCTGGAAGTGAACCACGCCTTCCATGTCCGCGACCTGGCGGAAATCAAGGACGTAAAGGTGCTCTCCAGCCCCGACCTCCTGATAGCCATCGTCAAATACGCGCGCGAGGAAGTGGTGGAGACTCCGGCCGTGGCCGAGGTCCCGGCAGCAGCGGCGACGGATGCAGCGGCTACGGCGGCGACTCCCGCCCCCGAGACGAAAGCCTGATTCCCGACCCTATCTGTGCATGACAACTACAGTTTTGCGGGAATCCCGCAAAACTGTTTTTTTATGGCTAGCCGCAGGCAGGGGCCGGCGACCGCCCCATGCGGCGCCCAGGCCCGGCTTGATGAGTGAGGACGCGATGCGATCAGCTCCAATCGTGAGCGAAGCTATCCAGGATTTCTTTTCCGGACACCCGGAGCTGAAAGGGAAAGCGCTCCTCGTCGCGTTTTCGGGCGGCGTCGATTCCTCGGTCCTCCTCGCGGCCCTCGCAGCCTCGTCGATATGCCCATTGAGGGCCGTTCACGTCGTCCACAACCTCAGAACGGAGGAAGAGCTCAGCGCAGAGAGGGCGATAGTGACGGCGAGCTGCAGGCGACTCGGTATCCCGCTCACCATCGCGACGATACGGCGAGGAGCCATCGAGGAGCTGGCCGGGGAGAGAGGGATAGGCACCGAGGCGACCGCGAGGGAACTCAGGTACGGCATACTGAAGAGAACCGCGGAGCGCAAGGGCTATGGCATGATTTGCACCGCCCATAACGCCGACGATCAGCTGGAAACGCTGATAGGCCGATTCATCTCGGCATCGAGCCTGGACGGACTCTCGGGCATGAGGAGCCTGCGCGACATGGGCGGCGGCTTGTCGCTGGCGAGGCCTCTCCTCTCCGTGTCCAGAAAAGAGATCGAGCGCTATGCCGCCTCGAACGGCATCCCCTATTCCACGGATTCGACGAACGCCATGACCGGCTTTATCAGGAACAGGATCAGGAACACACTGCTGCCTGTCCTGGATCAAGGATTTCCCGGATGGAGGAAGGGGCTGCTGGAGACGTCGGCGAGGCTGGATTCGGATAGGGAAGTCCTGGAAGGAAGCCTTAGCCGAATTCTCTCGGGCTGCAGGTTTGAGTCCGGGAGAAAGCGGGCCTCCGTCGATCTGGAGCGATTCTTGTCGGCGCCGGCGGCCCTTCGGACGAGAATCCTGGCCCGCGGCCTCAGCGCGGCGGGCAGAAGAGGGCGATTATCCCACAAAGCGATGCGGGAGGCGGCCGATGCGATCGCTAGGGGCGTCCAAGGGCTGGACCTCCTGGGCGTGAGGATCTTCCTGCGCGAAGGAAGGCTGGAATTCCTGCCCATACTTGATTTTCGCACCGAAGACAGGTATTTTTTCCAGGTAGATTCGGAAGGACTCTATCGTTCGGGACCGATATCCCTGTCGCTGCGCTGGATGGAACCTGAAGCCTCCGGAACACTTCCCATGAAGGATCGCGAAATGGAGCCGGGATACCTGCTGGAAGGATCATTTTCCTTCCCCCTGGTCGTTCGAAGCAGGAAGCCCGGGGACATGATCGAAGCCGGCGAAGGCGGAAGGAAGGTGGACGAGCTCCTGAAGTCCTGGCACTTGGAGAAGCGCCTCAGGGACGCTGTTCCCGTGATCGAGGACAGACGGGGTATCGTGGCCATCCTGGCCACGTCGCTTTCCGGCTCTGGGCATGCAAATGAGAAGTTCAGGGATTTTTCGGGCAGCCGCGACGGCCGCAGACTTTATATAAGGATGAAAGGAGCATGAATGTCGATGCTTGACGATAAGAAAAATGAAACGCCGCCGAAACGCCCCGACGCCCCGCAGGGACTTCCGCCCAAGGCCAACAAGGCAGCCCTGGCGGTATTCCTCTCCCTGACGGTTCTCTTCGCGACCCTCTTTCTCTTCAACGACAAGTCGCAGTCCAGGGAGATCCCGTACTCCGCCTTCATGTCCTATCTCGACCTGGGCGAAGTGGATTCGGTCCAGATCGTGGACCAGAAACAGATAGAGGGAACTCTCAGGGGAAAAGACGGAACCCAGGTGGCTTTCCGGACATCCATCCCCTACATAGATCTCGATCTCCTGTCCAGCCTCAAGGCGAAAAGCGTCAAGGTGTCGGGCGCGATCGGTGGGGCTAGCCCCTTGCAGATACTGTTCGAGCTGGCGCCGTGGTTTTTCGGCTTTTTCCTGATATGGATCATGATGAGGCAGATGCAGGGCAACAACAAGGCTTTCCAGTTCGGCAAGAGCCGCGCCAAAAGGTATGTGGAACCCAGCAAGAAGATCACATTCGACGATGTGGCGGGACAGAAGGAAGCCAAATACGAGCTACTGGAAGTCGTCGACTACCTGAAGAACCCGCAGAAAATCGCCAAGATGGGGGCCAAGATTCCCAAGGGCGTCCTCCTTGTGGGGAAGCCGGGAACAGGCAAGACCCTCATCGCCAAGGCGACGGCGGGCGAGGCCAATGTTCCATTCTTCCATATGTCGGGCTCCGATTTTGTGGAAATGTTCGTGGGCGTCGGCGCGAGCAGGGTGAGGGACTTGTTCGAGCAGGGACGCAAGAACGCTCCCTGCATACTCTTCATAGACGAGCTGGACGCGGTCGGAAGGACTCGAGGGGCGGGCTACGGGGGCGGACACGACGAGAGGGAACAGACCCTCAACCAGATGCTCGTGGAGATGGACGGCTTCGACACCAAGGACGGAGTCATCATCCTTGCCGCCACCAACAGGCCCGATGTGCTGGATCCCGCGCTTCTCCGCCCCGGCCGCTTCGACCGCCAGGTCGTCGTCGCGATGCCCGATGTCCAGGAGAGGGAGGCCATTCTGAGGATACACATGGGCGCGATACCTGTCGATCCCAACGTGGATGTCCTGCGGCTCGCCAAGGCGACTCCGGGCACTTCGGGCGCCGATCTCGCCAATATGGTCAACGAGGCAGCCCTGTTCGCCATACGAAAGAACAAGACGACGGTGGAGATGGAGGATTTCGAGGATGCCAGGGACAAGGTCCTGATGGGCGTCGCCCGCAAGAGCCTCGTCATCGCCGAGGAAGAGAAGAAGTCCACCGCGGTCCATGAATCCGGACACGCGCTTCTCCATTACTTCCTTCCGAACGCCGACCCCCTTCACAAAGTTACGATCGTGCCCAGGGGAAGGGCGCTTGGGCTGGCCCTCTCCCTCCCCGACAAGGATTCTTACTCCTATTCGCGCGGCTGGCTCTTCGATCGGCTTGTGATCACCTATGGAGGCTATGCCGCCGAAAGGCTGGTCTACGGCGAAACGACCACGGGAGCGGCGCAGGATCTGAGGCAGGCGACCGATATGGCGAGGCGCATGGTCTGCGAATGGGGCATGGCCGAGACCATGGGACCCATCGCATACGGACAGGAAGACGAACCGATATTCCTGGGCAAGGAAATCGCCCGCCACAAGGACTATTCCGAGGATACGGCTCGCCAGATCGACGCGGCCCTGAAGTCACTCCTCGACAAGGCCCTCGCGCAGGCTTCAGAGATACTGACCAGGGAGAGAAGGAAACTCGAAGCCCTGGCCGGCGAACTCATGCAGAAGGAAACACTCGAGGATACCGAAGTGCGAGCCCTTTTGGGTTTCAACGCAGAACACGTCATGCAGGTGAGCCAAGCCTGACCGGAGGGAACATGGGCCTGCAGGCGGCGAGACGGATTTTCATCCAAGCCCTCCCGCTCCTCCTGGCCTTGTCCTGCGCCCTATCCCCTGTGCCCGACAAGAACGTCCCCGATTACAGCCTCCTCAAGCGTGAAGAACTGACTTCCTGGGCGGACACCGACCCCGAAGCCAGCCTCGAGGCCTTGTCCCTGATATCCCTCTCCGGGATCCCGGGACCCGGCATGGATCAGGGGAGCATGGGGAACATCGCTTCCGCCGCCGCCTCGAAGCTCTCGGCAAGGCTGGAAGCGGAAATCAAGGCCGGAGACTGGAAGGGATCGGGCAAGACCCTCTCTTCTCTCAGGGCAGTCAAGGCTTTCCGGAATCCGGCCTTTTCGGAGGCGGTACGAGCCGCGTCCGCCCTGGATCTCGATAAAGCCGCCCTGGACATACACATGGGAAGGGCGGGCGACTACCTCCGATCCGGACTCTATGCTCCTGCCGCCGCCCATCTCCACAAAGCGCTGGATATCCTCGAGACTGAATTGGCGGAGGGACAGAAGGCGGACTCCGCATCGGGCGGCACGCGCTCGGGCGTCATCCCGGTTCCGGAATACGACATGCTGGCCGAATGGTTCGGGAGGGCGTCCTCAGGCGGAGACTCGGAAACCGCGAACCGGATACTCTCGATGCTGTCGCAGACCGTGGCGGCCAAGCTTCGCGGCTCATGGGAACCCCGGGCGAAAAACATAGGGGAAAAGGCGGCTGGAGTCGTCACCGTCTATGTGGACAAGGGGCTGAGGATGGAGAACGGGGTGGGATATCCGGACAGGGTCCTGGGCACGGCCTTCCAAGTCGACGCCAAGGGCTACTATCTGACGAATTACCATGTCGTATCGAGCGAAGTCGACCCTAAATACAACGGCTATTCGCGACTGTCCATCCGCCCTTCCAGCAATCCATCGGCCAGGATTCCGGCCAAAGTCGTGGGTTGGGATGAAGACTTGGATCTGGCCCTCCTCAAGAGCCAGGAAATCTCTTCCCATACCTTCTATCCATTCCTGCGGGGCAAGACCGCCAAGGGGCAGCGAATCTATGCCGTAGGAAGTCCAGTGGGGCTGGAAAACAGCGTGACGGCAGGTATCGTGAGCGCGACGGGACGAAGGATACTGCCCAGGGGCGAAGCGATCCAGATCGACGCTCCGGTAAATCCCGGCAGCTCGGGCGGCCCTCTCCTAGACGAGGAGGGCAATCTCGCGGGTGTCATCTTCGCCGGCCTTCCCGGATTCCAGGGACTCAATTTCGCCCTCCCTGTCGAATGGGTCCTCGGCCTGTACCCGGCGCTCTTCGAGGGCGGCAAGGTCCAATCATCCTGGCTGGGAGCTGGAATCGCGAAGAATCTCGATTCCAGCATGGATATCAGCTATGTCTTCGCGGGAAAGAGAGGGCTGAAAGCGGGCGACAGGCTCATCTCGCTGGACGGCACCGGATTCACGGAAATCCAGGAAGCGCAGATGCTCATCGCCTCCAAGCCCCTGGGCTCGCTCTGCGCGGTGGAGATAGAGAGGGGCGGAGAGAGGGCGGTGATTCTGGTCAGGACGGAAGCCGTACCGCACATGCCTTTCAAAAAGGCTCCTCTCCTCGATGCCCCCGAGATGCTTCTTGGCGGCGCGACGGGTATGCTTCTGGAGCATGTCTCGGGACCTCGGGGTAGCGGGGGAACCTACAAGGTCATTAAAACCTGGCCCGGAATGCCGGCCGACGAGTCCGGCATCGGTCCGGCCGATCTCGTC
>CAZRYP010000046.1:0-12482 GCA_964604295.1 uncultured Treponemataceae bacterium | reverse complement strand
AGGCTTTCGCGTGCTCCAGCTGGTACACTTCCCAGCCCACCGCCGCCACCATCTCGTCCACCCGTTCCTGGGACCAGAATTCTATCTTCTCCTGGGCGGCTCGTGCCCTCCGAACCAGGCTTTCTATCTCTTCCGACATCGTGGACTCTCCTTTCTGAACGATATAGTTCGATCCAAGCAGTAATTGGTAAAATCATTGTGAACAGATTTTGTGTTCCCGTCGCCGCGGGCGATCACTCTTGGACCCATATAATAAAATAGTATAGTTATGCAGTCAACGAGAAATCGCAAAAAAGGTTCATATTTCGAAACGTTGTTTTATAATCGCGAATATAAACCTTGACAGGAAATTGTCCACCATACACACTGAGCCGCACCCTAAAGAGAATACAGCGCGAAGGACAAGGAGAACTCCATGAATGCAAGCAAGACGAGCGGCAGATGGTTCATGGCTGCGATGGCCATGCTTCTTATGGTTTGTCTCGGCACCGTGTACGCCTGGAGCTATTTCCAGACTCCGATCATGAAGCGGTTCGGCTGGAACAACGCACAAGTCTCCCTCACCTTTTCATTCGCCATCTTCTTCCTCGGGGCATCGGCCGCAGTCGGAGGAGTGATCCTGCCGAAACTGGGACCGAGGGTCCTGGCCATCAGCGGAAGCATTCTGTTCAGCCTGGGCTACGCCGTCGCCGGTCTCGCCCTCTCCCTGAAATCCCTTCCCCTTCTATATATAGGATACGGAGTGATAGGAGGTACCGGGCTCGGGCTTGGGTATGTCACCCCCGTGGCCACGATAGCCAAGTGGTTTCCGGACAGGAAGGGGCTCGCGACCGGCATAGTCATCATGGGATTCGGCTTGGGAGCCCTGGTGATGAGCAAGCTTCTCGCCCCGATTCTCCTGGCATGGACCGGGGGCAATCTCGTCACCGTCTTCCTCGCGCTCGGCGCCCTCTTCTTCGTCCTCACGATCCTCACCTCGCTTTCGCTGAGGAATCCGCCGCAGGGCTGGGCGCCTGGGGCCGAGTCGAAGAAGCCGGCTGGATCAGGCAAGGTTTCCTCTTCGGCGGCATCGCCCGCCCTCGCTCCGGCGAGTCCCGCCGAAGCATTCAGGCAAGCTTCGGGCGATATCTTCTCCACGCGCTTCGCCCTCGTATGGATCCTGTTCTTCTGCAACATAACCGCGGGCATCACCATCGTCGGATTCCAGTCGCCCATGTTCCAGGACCTGTGGCGCAAGGCCGACCCCGCCCTCGCCCCCGAAGCCCTGGCCGCCCTGGGCGCCACGCTGATCGCGATCACCTCGCTTTTCAACGGCTTCGGACGATTTTTCTGGGGAGCCGTATCGGACAGGGCTGGGAGGATAAGGACATTCAGGATCATGCTCGGAAGCGAACTGGCCATTTTCGCCGTCCTCATACTGACGGGGAATCCCTGGGTATTCGCCGCCCTGCTCTGCTGGATTCTGCTCTGCTACGGGGGCGGATTCGGCACGATGCCGGCGATCGAAAATGACCGTCATCTATGGCGTGGTGCTCACCGCCTGGGCGGCCGGAGGGGTTGTGGGTCCGCAGATTACAGCCTTCATCAAGGACACTATGCCGGAGAGGGCATCCACGCTCTCCTTCATAGTCGGCGCCGCCTTCGTCTCGGTGGGGTTCGTCGTATCGCTTATCCTCCCCTCATCAAAAAAGGCAGAGCGGGCTGCTCCGGCTTCGAAGCGTTAAATCTTTTGGGGAAAGGGAGTCTCGGCGATCGGTGCCTTGCCTGCTTCATTACGAGACAGACAGGAGCGGCTTTCTGCTCCAAAATTGCACACTTCGGTCTGGCGGGTATGCAAAACCCGCCAGACCGCGCAAGACCGGCGACGGCGATTCGCGCCGATTGCGTCTCCAGGGAAGGTTTTAAGGTTTTTTCCGGATTTATATACATTAATTTGAAAGAAGGCACATAACTTGCATTTGTTTACATGGCTGATTGCGCCTGCTGTCGACACCTCTTTGACAGGAGCGCTGAGCGGTACTACAATTCACCTTCAGGAGGCGAAAATGAAAAGTTCGCGGAAAATTCTCGTTCTCGGTATGGCTCTGGTTCTTGCCCTCATGGCGACCCAGGCCTACGGTCAGGCGGCGTTCAAGCCCAAAGCCGAGTACACGATGCAAGTCAACGTCGGCCCTCTCTTCGACTGGGGCGTCGGAGCCCAGCGCTGGGCCGATCTCGTAAAGGAAAAGACCGGCGGCAAGGTCATCGTAAAGCCTTACTTCGGTTCATCCCTCCTGGCCGGAAAGCAGACCAACTGGTATCAGGCAGTCGCGGACGGCAGTATCGATTTCGTCGTCGATTCCACCATCAACGCTTCCGGCGTCATAAAATCCTTCAACCTCTTCAGCCTCCCCTTCTTCATGCCCAGCTATGAGGCAGTCGACAAGATCAAGGCAGGCAAGGCCGGCTCGATGATCGTCAAGGAATTCGAGAAAGGCGGCATCAAGTTCCTGGCATGGGGAGAGAACGGCTTCAGACAGGTAACCAACTCGAAGCACGAGATTAAGACTCCCCAGGACCTGGTCGGCCTCAAGGTCAGGGTCGTGGGCCAGATCTTCATCGATGAATTCAAGGAACTGGGAGCCGACCCTGTATCGATGAGCTGGGCCGATGCGGTCACCGCCTTCCAGCAGGGCGTCGTGGACGGTCAGGAGAATCCCAAGTCCGTCCTCACCGTCGTCAAGATCTGGGAGTACCACAAATACCTGACCAACTGGTACTATGTCCTCGATCCCCTCGTCTTCGGCGTGAACGAGCGCGTGTGGAAATCCTTCCCCGCCGATATCCAGAAGGGCATCCAGGAAGCCGCAGTCGAAGCCGCCGAGTATCAGGTAGCCCTTGCCAGAGCATATCTGGATGGAACCAAATCGGCCAATCTCCTCAAGACCAAGTATGGCGAAACCCCTGTGGACGCATATGCCATGGCCAAGGCCAAGGGCATGGTCATCACCGACCTGAGCCCCGCCCAGATCCAGGTTTTCAAGGACAAGCTGGCCCCCATCTACGACAAATGGGTTCCCCAGATCGGAAAGGCTATCTATGAAGCCGCCATCGCGGATATGAAATAGCCGGACCAAGCACTCGACATTCCCAGATCCGCGGAAGGACAGAACTGTCCTTCCGCGGATTTCATTCTGGAGCCAAATCTTCGCTCCGTCCCCATCGGCATGACGAAGGTTTCCCCCATTCCGGAGCACACAATGGCAGAAAAGAAAAAATACCACCTCGATGAGTTGCTGGGCGCCTTCTTCCTCGCGGTGATGGCGCTCATCACCTTCGTCAATGTCATCAACAGATACTTTTTCAGCGCGAGCCTGGCTTTCAGCGAGGAAATAACCATCAGCCTCTTCGTCTGGATAACCCTCCTGGGAATTTCGATGGCTTTCCGCAGGGGTTCGAACCTCCAGATGACCAACCTCTACGACAGGTTCTCCCCCAAACTCAAGAGGATTTCCATCGCGACCTCCGGCTTGATAGGTTTCGGAGTGTTTTCCTTTCTCATATACAATTCCTGCAGGGAGATCTACAGGAACATGACCTTCTACCATACGACCTCCGAAGCCCTCGGCCTTCCCACATGGATTTACAGCCTCGGCACTCCCGTTTTTTCACTGTTCATACTCAAGGAGATAATCTCCGGGGCATTGAAGGGAATCAGGGAAAACTCCTCCACGCCCGCCGGCGGCGAAAATGCCGAAGGGGGGAAATAATGGCAGGTCTCATAGTTTTCGGCATATTCGCCGTCCTCATAATCATAGGCACTCCGATAGGCCTTTCCCTGGCGACCGCGGCCATGGGCGCGATCTTCCAGTTCGACCTGGGCACGGCGATGATTTCGCGCAACTTCGAATCGAACATCTCGAAGTTCCCCCTCGTGGCCATTCCTTTCTTCATCCTGGCGGGGGTCCTGATGGAGAAGGCCAAGATCGTCGACGGCATCTCCAAGTTCGTAATCCTGGTCGTTGGAAGGGCGACGGGCGGTCTCGCCATCGCGGCCGTCGTCACCTGCATCTTCTGGGGAGCCATCTCAGGATCGGGTCCCGCGACGGCCGCCGCCCTCGGCCTCGTCTTCATTCCCTCGATGATCAAGCAGGGTTACAACAAGTATTTCTCCGCGGTCACCATAGCGGCGGGAGCGGGGCTCTCCATCATCATTCCTCCGAGCATCGCCTTCATAGTCTACGGAAACCTGACGGACGTCTCCGTCGGCGCCCTCTTCCTCGGAGGCGTCATCCCCGGCATCATCGTCGGCTGCTTCCTGATCTTCATGGTCTACGTGACCTCCAAGAAGAAGAATTTCAGGGGCATCTCGGAACGAGGGAGCCTGAAGGAGATCGGGAAAGCCTTTTTAGGCGCCTTCTGGTCCCTCCTGGCGCCAGTCATAATCCTCGGATCCATCTACGCGGGCATAGCCACTCCGACGGAATCGGCCATCATGGGCGTCTTCTACGCCCTTTTCGTGGGCCTCTTCGTCTACAGGACCATCACTCTTGACGTACTCATCTCCGCACTTTCCGACACCGTCGCCGGTTCGGCTGTCGTCATGTTCGTGGTGGCGATGGCAGGCATTTTCTCCTGGGCAGCCTCGACCCTGGGAGTCATCGACGCGGCGGCCCAGCTCGTGCAGAACCTTACCTCGAATCCCATGGTCTTCATCATGCTCGTCAACGTCGTGATGCTGATCGCGGGCATGTTCCTGGACGCGATCTCGATAACCTACGTCTTCATGCCGATCATCCTGCCCGTCATCCTCAAGCTGGGCATCGACCCACTGTATTTCGGCGTCGTCCTCGTCATCTCCCTGGCCATTGGACAGATAACGCCGCCGGTAGCGGTCAACCTCTATGTCACGTCGAACATCATCAAGAGCAACATCAACGACGAGATGGTCAAATACGCCTTTCCCATGGTGCTCGTCTCCATAGCGGCCCTCGTCCTGATCACGCTTATTCCCCAGCTTTCACTGTGGCTTCCCGTTTCAGCGGGACTCTACACTCCCCGATTCTGACTGAGAGGCACCTATTCATTCGACAAAAAGCCGCCCGGAATACCGGGCGGCTTTTTCATGGTCCCGCCGACGTACGGGACCGACGCAAGCCCCTCAGAGGGCGTACTGCTTCATCTTCCGGTAGAGCGTGTTCCTGCTGATGCCAAGGAGCTTGGCGCACAGCGAGATGTTCCCCTCGACTTCCTTCAGGGCTTTCCTGATTTCATTCCTCTCCACGCTCTCCAGGTCCAATCCCCTCGCCACGACGGTCTCGGGCTGCTTCTCGACAAGCCTGTGCTGGATGCTGGTGAAGATATAGTCGGGAAGCTCGCGCATCGTGATCCTGTTCGTCGACGAGATGATTATCGCCCTTTCGATGACATTCTCGAGTTCCCTGACGTTTCCCGGCCACAGGTACTCCCTGAAGGCGGAGAGGACCTCCCGATCGATCTCCGGGACGGCCCGTCCATGGCGCAGGGCATTCTTCATGGCCAGATGGGAGACGAGGATGGGGATATCGTCGAGACGCTCGCGGAGACTGGGCGTGTGGACGCAGATGACATTCAGCCTGTAGTAGAGATCTTCCCTGAAATGTCCCCTGCTTATTTCCTCGGGCAGGTCCTTGTTGGTGGCTGCTATCACTCTGGTATCGACGGTTATCGTCCTGGTGCCGCCTATTCTCGTGAAGCTGAGGTCCTGGAGAACCCGGAGCAGCTTGGCTTGCATGTCGAGAGGCATTTCCCCTATCTCGTCGAGGAAAATCGTGCCGCCGTCAGCCTGTTCGAACTTGCCGGGGAAGCCTTCCTTCCTGGCTCCCGTGAAGGAGCCGGTTTCGTAGCCGAAAAGCTCGCTCTCGATCAGGGACCGGGGAAGGCTCGAGCAATTCACGATGACGAGAGGACCCGATGCCCTGTCGCTCGCGTGGTGGATGGCATGGGCGAACATCTCCTTCCCCGTTCCGCTCTCCCCTTCGATGAGGACACTCGCGTCGCTTTGGGCCGCGATTCGCGAAAGGTTCAGGGCTTCCAGGAAGACAGGTTCCTTGCCGATGATGTCGGAAAAGGAGAATTTCGCCTTGGCTTTGGCCGAACCGGGAACCAGCTTGTTCATCGATTCGACGAGACGGAAGGTATCTATGACGCCGATCAGCCTTGATTTTCTGTCCTTGAGGACGATCGCCGACTTGATGAAGCGGAGCTTACCCCTGCTCGGGCTCTGTATATAGACTTCCCTTTCGAGGTAGCCCTTCCCGCTTTCGAGCACATCGAGGATCACGGGACGGAAATCGACTATCTCGGAGATGTGGCGGCCGATCGCCCGTTTCTGGTCCTGCCCGAGGATGAGGGCGCCCTGCCTGTTCAGGTGAAAGACCTTCCCAGTCCTGTCCAGTATGATGATCCCGTCAGACAGGGAATCTATGAAAGTTTTGAGGATTGGTTCGGACGCCGCCGCGAGCAGCCCGTCATTTCCCACGGCGCTGTCCTCGATATCCACATCGACGGTATGGGAAGTGCTAGTCCATCGAATCATCCATTGCCTCACTTCGTGACATTCATTGCAGTGTAGTGTCATATTTTGGAACAGTCAAATGAAATGCTTCGAATACCTCGCGCGCGACGGAGCATACGGGGGCGCATTTGCCGGAACTTCAGGCTATAATCCGATTAGGCACGATAATTGCAGTATTAAAGCGGGAGGAATATATGGCGTTCCAAAAACGAGAATTCCCTAATAAATTCGCGGCCCTCGCCAAGGATGAGATGATCACTCTTCTCAAGACCATGGTCAGGATCCGCAGCTTTGAATCAAGGGTCGAGGAATTGTTTCTCAACAGGAGAATCCCTGGCTTCGTCCATCTCTATATCGGCGAGGAAGCGATCGCCACGGGCGTCATGGCCAACCTCGGCAGGAAGGACTGGATAACCTCGACGCACCGGGGACACGGGCATGCGATAGCCAAGGGAGCCCACATAGACAGGATGATGGCCGAGCTTTTCGGAAAGACGACCGGCTATTGCAAGGGCAAGGGCGGATCGATGCACATCGCCGATTTTTCCGTCGGGATGCTGGGAGCCAACGGCGTCGTGGGCGGCGGCTACAACATCGCCGTAGGCGCGGGCATGTCCTCAATGATCAACAAGACGGACCAGGTGGCCGTCTGCTTCTTCGGAGACGGCGCATCCAATCGCGGCACCTTCCATGAGGCCCTGAACATGGCTTCGGTCTGGAAGCTGCCCGTCCTCTTCGTCAACGAGAATAACCAGTGGGCTTCCACCACGCCCACCGCCTATGCCACATCGGCGCACAGGATCGCGGACAGGGCCAAGGGATACGGTATCGAGGGATATACCGTCGATGGCAACAATGTCATCGAAGTATACAACGCGGCCTCGGCCCTCGTGGAAGCGGCGCGCCAGGGCAAGGGCCCCGCCATCCTCGAGTGCCTGACCTACAGGATCAAGGGACACTATGTCGGCGATCCGGAAAAGTACAGGACAAAGGAAGAAGTGCAGAAGCACTTCACCGAGAACGATCCCATCACGAGGTATATGGCCTGGCTCAAGGAAAAGGGACTCATGGATGAAGCCGGCTTCGAGGCTATCAAGGCCGACGCGATACGCGAGGTGGCCGAAGGCGAGAAATTCGCGGAAGAAAGCCCCTTGCCCGAGAAGGAGGACGCATATGACGATTTGTTCTCCTTCTCTCCCAGGGAATTTCCGGAGGTGGTCAAATGAGGACATTGACTTTTTCCCAGGCCACGCTGGAGGCCATGCAGGAAGAGATGCGCAGGGATCCGACCGTATTCGTCTACGGCGAAGATATAGTCCGCCAGGGCGGCATTTTTGGGCAGTTTAAGGGACTTCCCGATGAGTTCCCGGGCAGGGTGCTCGACGTACCCATAAGCGAGACGATGATAGTGGGCGCCGCACTCGGCGCGGCTCTGACCGGCACGCGTCCGGTTGCCGACATGCACTTCGCCGACTTCATCGGCGTCGCATTCGACGAAATCGCCAACCAGATCGCCAAGAACCGCTATATGTTCGGCGGCCAGGCCAACATTCCCCTCGTCATCCGCGCGCCGGACGGCATCATCAACTCGGCCGCCGCACAGCACAGCCAGAGCGTGGAGGGCTGGGTGCAGAACATCCCGGGACTCATTGTGGTTGCGCCCTCGAGCCCGGCGACGGCCAAGGGTCTGCTCAAATCGTCCATCAGGCAGAACGATCCCATCATCTTCTTCGAGAACAAGGTATTGTATCCCCAGAAAGGACCCGTACCCGAGGAAGAGTACCTCACGCCCATCGGCAAGGCCGAGATCAGGAAACCGGGCAAGGATGTCACGATCGTCACCTACTCCATAATGGTCCAGAAGTGCGAGGCGGCGGCCATGGAGCTCGAGAAGGAAGGGATTTCCGTCGAGGTGATCGACCTCCTTACCCTCAAGCCCCTCGACATGCAGACGGTCATCGATTCCGTCAAGAAGACTCACCGCTGCGTCATCGCCCACGAAGCCGTCGTCACTGGCGGCCTAGGCGCTGAAATAGCCTCCCAGATCCAGGAGAAGGCTTTCTTCTATCTCGACGCCCCCGTCCTGAGGGTAGGGGCCAAGAACCTGCCGATAGCTTTCAGCTCGGTGCTGGAAAAGTTCATCGCCGCCAATGAGGAAGACATCAAGAAGGCGGTGCGGGCGGTTCTCTACAGGGAGGGATGAGCGATGGCTCTAGAAATCCAGATGCCCCAGCTAGGCCTGACGATGAAAGAAGGCCTCATTACCGAGTGGAAGAAGAAGGAAGGGGACAAGGTCGCCAAGGGTGAAGTCATCTACTCCGTGGAAAACGACAAGGCGACCGTCGATGTCGAAGCCCAGGGCAGCGGCATCCTCGCCAGGATCATCGTTCGGGAGATGGTCACCGTCCCGGTGGGGACGATCGTCGGCCTCATCGCGGCCCCGGGAGAGAAGCTGGAAACGGCGGCTCCGGCCAAGACCGCGCCCAAGTCCACCGAGGCGAAGCCTGAGGTGAACGCAGCGGCAGGGACGCCTGCGGCCGCTGCACCTGTGGCCGCGATGACCGCGGCGCCTCCTGGAGACGGGTTCGTCCTCGCTTCGCCTCTGGCCCGCCAGACCGCAGAATCCCTCGGGATCGACCTGGCGCGAGTGCGGGGCACAGGACCCGAAGGGGCCGTGCTGGGCAGGGATCTGCAGAACACCGACGCGATCCCTCTCGCCGGGAGGGGAAAAGCCGCGGCCGAATCCCGGCCCCTGCCGATGCCCTCCCAAGCCCAGGGATCGGAGGTGGCTCTCACGAGAATCCAGAAAGTGGCCGCCGAGCGGATGACGGAAAGCTGGACGAACATACCGCAGTTCACTCTCTACGACGAGGCGGACGCGGGTATGATCCTGGAGCTTGCCGGACGTTTCAAGAAAGAAGGCAGCCCTGTATCGCTCACCGTCATACTGGCCAAACTCCTGGCCATCGCCGCCGAAAGGCAGCCCCTCCTGAACGCGACATGGCTGGGCGGCGGCAAGGTGCGCACCTATGCGACGGCCAACGTCAATATCGCGGTAGACACGCCGGAGGGACTCGTGGTGCCGGTGCTTCGGGCCTGCGCCTCGCGCGGTTTCATGGCCCTCGGGAAGGAGATGAAGGAGATCGCCGAAAAGGCCAAGGCGAAGTCCCTGAGTCCGGAAGACTACGAAGGCGGGACGATCACCCTCTCGAACCTGGGCATGTTCGGCATAGCGCGGTTCAGGGCCATCATAAATCCTCCCCAGACCGCCATCCTGGCAGTCGGGAGAATAAGCGAGAAGGTCGTGCGGGGTGCGGAAGGGTTCGAAGCGCGGAAGTTCATCGAGTACAGCATAACGGCCGACCACCGCGCGGTCGACGGAGCATATGCCGCACGCTTCATGGCCAGCCTGAAAGCGCTGATCGAAAATCCCGTCAGGGCTATGGATTGAACGTATGTTCCCTCGGGGGCATCGGGCGGCCGCGAAGCCTTGCCGGCTTCGCGGCCGCCCCTTTTTCATGCCGTCCTGTGGACGTTCACGTTTCCCTTGAGTTCGGCGCCTTCGCTCATCGAGAGCTCCATGGCCGTTATGTTGCCTTCGATGACGGATCGCGGATTGAGGACCACCCGGGCGGCCGATTCGAGGTTGCCGACGACCTTGCCGTTCACCTCGATCCTCTCCGCCTTTATGTTCCCGTCCACCGAGGAGTTGTCGGCGATGCTCACCACGCCGGAGGAGACTATATCGCCGCTGATCGACCCGGCCTGGACCGACAGGGAATGGACGGTCACGTTCCCCTCTATCCTTCCCCTCACCACGACATCGCCTTCGCTGCTGACATCGCCCAGTATGGTGCCTGAAATGGAAATATTGGCCGAGGCGTTGACAGTCCCCTTGATGACCATGTCCTCGGTGATGACGGCTTCCGCCGCCCTGGGATCGACGCGGCGCACGGCGGCGGTCGAGCCCGCGGGAGCAGGATCAGCCTGGACCGGTTGTCCGGTTTCGGTCGAATCCTCGACGTCGACATCGTCCTTGTCGCCGCCGGACCCCGAGAATTTGCCGTTCATGAGTTCTTCGACCGCCCTGGAAAAATTCCCGTGCTTCTTCATCTCTCTCCTCCTTGCATCCGGATCAGCAGATCAATCGGGATAAATGAACATGGGCGGCTTGACCGAGTTGTCGAGAATCCTGAACTCGTAGCCCTCCGCCATGAGAGTATCGACGATGGTGCCCAACGCGTCATGAAGCGCGGATTTGCCGTTGTCGTGCATGAGCACGATGGCAGGTCCCCAGCAAAGGCGCACTCCGTTGAGAACATTGTCGATGATACTCTGGGCGGTGGCATCGGCGATAGCGTCGCCCGCGCTCACGTTCCAATCATAATAGATGAATCCGCGCCTCAGGACCTCGGCCGCGAAAGACTGGTAATTGGCGATGTTGAAAATGTTGATGCTTCCGCCGGGGAATCGCAGGATTTCGGGCGCCTTGCCCGTTTCGGATTTTATATACAGGAAATTCCGGTAGAAGTCGTCGAGAAAATTCTCCGTGCTCGCGTAGATGACGTTGTAGCGATGGGAGTAGCTATGCATCCCGACGGCATGACCGTCCATGGCGATCTGCTTCAGCTGATCGCTCATGAGGCGGTTCGATTTTCCGTTCACGAAGAACGTGGCATTCACCCCTCGTTTTCTCAAAATATCCAAGATTTCCCTGGTTCCCGTGGAAGGTCCGTCATCAAAGGTGAGAAACACCGTCCTCTGGCCGGCGAGGTCCTCGTTGAAGCCGAAAAAACCGGCCTTGAAGTCTGGGTAGAGCATCTGGTAGCCGAGAAGGGGTTTTTCGCGCGCGATGCCGGCCGGTTCCAGCTGGGTCGCGCCGACCGTAACCGCGTCGTCGGGAGGCAGGGCGGCCAGGTCGATTTTCTCCCGCAGCGACGAGTTTTCCGTGATGAGGGCGATGCAGGCGATAGTCGGCGCGATGAGGACAATTCCTGCCGCGAAGAGGATCAGCCTTTTGTAGAAACGGACACTTTTTGTTTTCACGCCTTCTCCCATTTCCGAACGCGCCCTCATGATCAGATATGGATGGCTCTGCCGAGTCCCGCCTTGGCGGCTTCCATGATGCCTTCGGAGAGGGTCGGGTGGGCATGGATCATCTCGGCCACTTCCTCGAGTGTCAATTCGGCTTCGGACGCCAGCAGGAGTTCATGTATGGTATCCGTGGCTCCGGCGCCGGCGATGGATGCCCCCAGTATCGCGCCTGTGAGGGGCGAGAAAATGATCTTGACCTGCCCTTCCGGCGCTTCCGTCGCCACCGCCTTGCCGATTCCCTTGTAAGGGAATCTGGCCGCGTCGAACCGCACTCCCAACTCTCCCGCTTTCTTCTCGGAGAGTCCGAAGGAAGCGACTTCGGGCTCGCAATAGACGGCGCTCGGTATGGCCCAGGGGTTGATCCTGGCCGTCCGGGCATCGGGACTGCCCTTGAGCAGATGGGCAATGTGCTCGACGGCGATCTCTCCCGCCTTGGATGCCACGTGCGCGAGCTGAGGCTGGGTCGTGATGTCGCCGACGGCGTAGATCCCTGACGCCGATGTCTCGTAATAATCGCCAGTCTCCACATAGCCTCTCGTCATCCTGATGCCGAGAGCTTCCAGGCCTAAGTCCTCCGTATTGGGCGATCTTCCCACCGAGACCAGGACCTTGTCGGCCTCCAGTGTGGCCGGGCTTCCGTCGCTGAGGGTGACCGACATGAGCGCTTTGCCCGAGCGCTTCGTCACTTTCTCCGCCTTCGCCTGAGTATGGATTTTTACGCCGCGGGAAACGAAGGCTTTTTCCACGATCTTCGCGGATTCGGGATCTTCGAGGGGCAGCACCTGGTCGAGGAGTTCGACCACGGTGACATCGACGCCGAAGGCGCGCATGACATGGGCGAATTCCATGCCTA
>CAZRYP010000045.1:12313-12809 GCA_964604295.1 uncultured Treponemataceae bacterium | reverse complement strand
CTATGTATCTCCTGGGTTCACTATAGCTTGAAACGGGACGACAAGCACAGACGCCTTTCATCGAGAAATTGAAGGCCGATCGGATGTGGAAATGACTTCTTTTGCGCGGCCTCTCGAAGTATACTGGCAACGCCTGTTGAAAACCCGTTCCAGACACGAATGGGATATACAGATTGGAGCAGAATCATGGATTTCTCAGTGTGCGCCTATCCGGAGACCGCCGAAGCCCTCCTCAACGGGACGGACGCCGAAGTGCTGCTGGAGCTGCAAAGTTTCGGGCTGAAGGGAGTGAGGTCACCCGCCGCCTGGCTTGAGCGGGCCGAATTCTACGTTTCTTTCGCCAACGAGCATAGAGACAGGCGCTTCCATCTTCACGGCCCCTTCCTCGACCTGCCCTGGTGGTCATATGACCACCTCATCGAAGAGGTCGTCACGCGTCGGGTATCCGACACTGTGGCGCTCTGCGGTAAAATCCATCCGGAGCACCTCGTGATGC
>CAZRYP010000045.1:0-12303 GCA_964604295.1 uncultured Treponemataceae bacterium | reverse complement strand
CACCTGAGCTGCCCCCCGTATTTCTGCCGCGCGTCCCGCGTCGCCCTCTGGGTTGAGCATGCGCTGGAATTCTGGAGCCCTTGGCTCGCTCGGCTGCGAGATGGAGGAACTCTCGTCGTCTTCGAAAACACCAACGAACCCGATCCCGTCGCCGCAAAGGCCTTCGCCGAGGCCGGAGGCAGCCTTGGGGCCTCGATCTGCCTGGACATCGGACATGCCCATGCCTTCTCGCCTACGCCTCCTTTGGAATGGGTCAGAGGGTTGGGAGCGCACATCGGCCATTACCACATCCATGACAATGACGGAAACGAGGACTGGCATCGGGCCCCGGGCGAGGGAATCATCGACTTCGACGCCCTGTTTCCCGAGATCGCCCGACTCACTCCTGAGGCTTGCCTGTCTATGGAAGTGGAGACAGGCGCCGCGGAGACCCTGAGGGCTTTGGAATTTTCACGCCGAGAACTGCTGGGTAATTGAGCCGGTCAAGAGTGCGGGATTGCCAGCCCTTATTCCGGCAGATCCACGAACCCATCGTTGGAAAAATCCCCAAGTTGTGTAGGTATGGTCGACCTCGTGACGAATGCATCACTCGATAAATAGTCGTCGATATAAGCCGCATAGCCTTCTGGGTCATCCAAATCGCCAAGCGCCGAACCTTCTTCGTCAAGGGCTTCATAATCCGCTTCGGTGGCCCCCGCAGAAAGCTTGAAATAGCGATCCTCCGCCCCCCCGGTGCCCGGGATGCAGAGAATATAGTAGCCGGTTCCGTCGGAGACGCCTTTCCCCACGATTGAGGAAACGCTTGTCAGCCCGGTTGCGAGATGGCAGAAGAAATCATGCGAGTCGGCATTCCCCTCGACATAGAATCGACGGCCGAAATCTTCTGTCGTGGAATTGGGTTTGTCATCGAAGGTCGCGTATTCCAGCACGATATCCTTGCTGAGGCTGTCGAAGGTGGTCTGGAAGATCTGGCGTTGTACCTTTGTTCCATCCTCCACCGGTTCGTATACGGTGTAGCCCAGAAGCGCCCTGGTCGTCGTCGCGTCTTCCCGGTAGGCAAGGGTCTTGAAATAGGTATTGCCCCGTTCCTCGATACCGTCCATCTCATTGTATCCATGGTCGTAGGATTCGGCCGGTGTTCCGAAATCGAAGGGACTTGCGATGCTGGTAAGAGGAATCGAACCGGCCAATGATTTATTGCCGTCGAAGAGGTTCGATGCCTCGAATACGAGTTTATAGATATTCCCGGTATCGATGATGCCCTCGTCTTCCGGATATGAATACTCCTGGAAGACGGAAAAGAGACTGTAGGTGGTGCCGCCTGTCGCAAAGGCTTTCGGAACTCCCGGCGATGCCAGGGCTCGGGCGCCAGTGGCTACGCAGGGCGTGGTGTTTTCAGCCAATTCGAAAAAGTTGGAGTCGTCGCCGTTGAGCGTGTCGGATAATTGACATCCGGATAGGGCGAGAATAAACAGGACAGCGATGAAGCAAGATAAAAAAGCTTTTTTCATCATCTCCCTCTTTGAAGAGTGCCTATTATTAAAGACTTACACTACATATACTTGAAAGTCAATCCTGCGATGAGGCTACTGTCGTCGCGCTTCAGTCTCTGACAACCATGAGACCAAATAAAAAAGGCTTCCTTTCGGAAGCCTAAAATATGCCCAGAGGGGGACTTGAACCCCCATGCTTTCGCACTAGAACCTGAATCTAGCGTGTCTGCCAATTCCACCATCTGGGCAATCGGAGCCTGATTGCGCGGAGTGTATTTTTACCGCTAAGGCGGGGCTCTGTCAAGGTGCCGTGCGGCTCGTCCCGCTCTTTCCGCGAGTGATGGAGTGGCATCCCCGGAGGAATGCGCCTATACTATGGACTATGAAGACGACATTCGACGGAAACCTCCTTTTTGTCGTGATGGAGAGCGGCGAATCGCTGGCCGAAAACATAAGGATCTTGGCGGCGATGCCTTCGATGAAGTCGGTGGGAACGGTAGTCACCGCTCTGGGTCTCCTGAAGAATCTGGCGATCGGGTACGGCAGCTATAGGGAAGGCATTGTCAGCTATGACAGGGAACTTCTGGAGGAGCCGCTGGAGCTTCTCGGCATAAGCGGCTTCATCCTGAAGGCGGAAGCCCAGCCCTTCCACTTCCACGCCACCTTCGGGGACAGGAAGAAAGCCGTCTATGGCGGACACTTGTTCGACGCTGAGGTGGTGACCTTTGTCGAGATGTGCGTCCTGCTCAGCGATGCGCCTATTCGGCGGGTTCTCAAGAACGGTCTCCCGGAGATGGATTTCGCGGAGGAGATCGACCTGGGCAACGATTGAATATCGAATATTTATACATCATTTTTCATTTTTGTTTCAAATTTTGATACCAACGTTTCATTGCTTGCCAGAATGCCCATCCCGGGCTAGTATGGTATCGATGTGCGGCACGCTGTAGGTTTGCCCGCACTCCCCCTTCGAGCAGACTATCTTTCTCATGACTTTTCATCTGAAGAGGAGAATCGCGATGCCGGAATTCGTTCTTTCAGGGGATGAGGCGATTGCCCGCGGCGCCATGGACGCGGGCGTTTCGGGTGCCTTTGCCTATCCGGGCACACCCTCGACGGAGATAATGGAGTTCCTCCAGGACAACCTGGATGGCTATCTTTCCTCCCTGCCCGAGCCCGAAAGGGTCATGGTGGCCGCCCAGTGGTGTAGCAACGAGAAGACGGCCTATGAATCGGCGCTCGGCGCCTCGTTCGCGGGAAGGCGGGCCATGGTGTCGATGAAACACGTAGGGCTCAACGTCGCCATGGATCCCCTCGCGAACTCGGCGCTCGTCCGGATCAACGGCGGGCTCGTCGTCGTGGTGGCCGACGATCCGGGCATGCATTCGAGCCAGGACGAGCAGGACTCCAGGGTGCTGGCCGATTTCGCGCGGATCCCCTGCTTCGAGCCGTCGGATCAGCAGGAGACTTACGACATGACGCGCGCCGCCTTCGACTACTCCGAGGCGCACGAGGTGCCCGTGCTGCTGCGCGTGACGACAAGGCTGGCCCATGCCCGCGCCCTGGTGCGGACGAAGGCGGCGCGCCTGCCGAACGCCCTCTCCAAGAGCGACGATCCCAAGGCCTGGACTCTCATGCCGGCGATGGCCCAGAAGAGATGGAAAATTCTCCTCGAAAAGAACATACGGTTCAAGGCGGACGCGGAGGAAGCTTCTCCGCTGACTTTGCGCGATCCCGGCCTCGGCGTCATCACCTGCGGCCTGGGCCTGCGCTACTACCTCGAGAATGAGGATGACTGGGCAAGCGCCCACGGGGGCATCCGTCCTTCCCATCTCCACATAGGGCGCTATCCCGCGGGACATGAGAAGATCAGGAAACTCGCCGCGCATGTGGACAGGCTCCTTATCATCGAGGAGGGCTATCCCTATATCGAGAGGGAAGTGGTCGGCGTGTTTTCCGCGCCCCTGCCCGTCATAGGGAAGCTGTCCGGGGAGATCCCCCTCGCCGGCGAACTGTCATCCGATTCCGTGCGCCAGGCTCTCGGCCTCGCCCCCAAGGCGAGCCTTCCCGCTCCGGGGATAAGCCTGCCGCAGCGTCCTCCGCAATTCTGCCAAGGCTGCCCGCACGGGGACTCGATCAGCGCCCTCAAGGAGGCCCTATCCGGGGAGGCCGAATTCTTCACGGCCTCCGACATCGGCTGCTATACCTTGTCGGCCCTCCCTCCCTACAACGCCGTGGACTCCTGCGTAGACATGGGCGCATCCATAGGCATGGCCCGCGGCGCTTCCTGCGTCGGGCAGAAGAACGCCGTGGCCATGATAGGCGACTCGACCTTCTACCACTCGGGCATGACGAACCTCCTCGACGCGGTGGCGCACAAGACCACATTGACAGTCCTCATCCTCGACAACAGCACCACGGGCATGACGGGCGCCCAGCCCACGATTTCGCCCGGCGGACGGCTGGCCTCGCTCCTCGAAGGCCTGGGGGTCGAGCGCGGCCATATCAGGGAACTCGAGGCGCACAGGAAAAATCACGAGGCGAATGTCAGGGCCATCCGCGAAGAGCTGGGATACGCAGGACTGTCCGTCATCATCCTGAGGCGGGAGTGCATCGAGTATCTGAAAAAAACGAGGCGGTCATGAACTACAACATCATCCTAGCCGGTGTGGGAGGCCAGGGCGGACTTTCCATCTCCATCGTGATCGCGCGCGCCGCGATGGCCGCGGGTTTTCTCGTCAGGCAATCGGAAGTCCACGGCATGTCGCAGCGGGGGGGAGAGGTACTCGCCCATCTGCGCATCTCGGACAGGGAAATACAGAGCCCGACGATCCCCAAGGGCGAAGCCGACCTCATTCTCGCCTTCGAGCCCCTGGAAGCGCTTCGCTATGTCACCTGGCTCTCGGCCGAAAGAGGCGTGGTCGTCGCCGCTTCGACACCCATAAGGAACATCCCCGATTATCCCGATATCGATGATATTCTCGCCGAAATAGGTAAGCTGCCGAGGCAGAGGCTTCTCGACGCCGAAGCCATCGCGAGGAAGACTGGCGGAGCGAAGTCAGCCAACGTCGCCCTGGTCGGAGCCGCGTCCGATCTCCTGCCCATCCCGGCCCAGGCGATCGAGAAGGAAATCGAAAGGCTTTTCGCGCGAAAGGGCGATACCGTGGTACAGGCCAATGTGAGGGCATTCAGAGATGGCAAAGCACAATTCCAGCGCTGATCGCGGATTGAATCCCGCCCAGAGAGCCCTCGCCGGGCGTTTCGGCCGGATACTGTCGCGCGCCAGGGCCGAGGGGAGGGATTCCCTCACCGAGATCGAGGGGCTCGCGATGCTCGACGCTATGGGCATGGCAGCTCCCCGGCATCTTTTCGTGGCTTCGGGCGATGACTACGCCGCGCTCGCGGGGCGCAGGACGTCGGCCGGCGGAAGTCCCCTCTTCGAAGGGAGGAAAGCCGTCGTCAAGGTGATCAGCCCGCAGATTCTGCACAAGACGGAGATGGGCGGCGTCGCGATAATCCCCAATGAGGCCGAAGGGATACTCGCCGCCATCAGGGCGATGGAAGCCCGGTTCGGCGGCTACCTCGTGGAAGGATATACGGTCCACGAATTCGCGGAGTTCGAGCCGAGGCTAGGGCACGAGCTCATATTCGGCTATCGTTTCGCCGCCGATTTCGGCCCTGTGGTGAGTTTCGGCCCAGGCGGGATATTCGCCGAATTCCTCGCCGAAAAGTTCAAGCCCGGATTGGCGAACATATGCTTTTCCCCGGGAACCGCGACCAGGGAGAGCGTAGAAAAAGCATTGTCGCGCAACGTCGTGCACGGGTTGGTGAGCGCGGGCCTGAGGAACACCGCTCCGGTCATTCCGGTAGAAGCACTCGTCGACACGCTCATGAACTTCATTTCGGCTTCGGAAGTCCTCGCAGCGAGCGGCGTCTCGGAATTCGAAGTGAACCCTATGGTGATCCGCGGAAGCCGCTCGGGACAAGGATCTTCCGGCGGCGATCCCTCCTCCGGCCTCGTAGCCCTCGACTGCCTGGTCAAGCTGAAGGACTTTTCCTCGATGGGCCTCGCTCCCGCCCGCGACGGTGTGCCGCGCAACGCGGCACAGGACGAGCGGCCCGTAGGGAACATAGGCCGGATCCTCGAGCCCGCGAGCGCGGCGATCATAGGCGTTTCCGACAAGGGCCTCAACAACGGACGCATCATTCTCCGCAACCTACTGGGCAACGGCTTCGACCCGTCCCGCATCTATATCGTCAAGCCGGGCTCCGCATCGGTGGACGGCTGCGTCTGCGTTCCCGACGTGGAGCATCTGCCGGAGAAAGTGGACCTCTTCGTCCTTGTCATCCCGGCTGCGGGAACTCCCGAAACGCTCGCGAAGATAGCCTCGGGGGACAAGGCATGGTCTGTCATCGTCATACCCGGCGGCCTCGAGGAAAAGTCCGGATCCGAGCTCATCGTCGGGGAGATGCGAAGGGCTCTCGCTGATGCCAGGAAGCGCGGGGCTGGTCCGCTCATAAACGGAGGGAATTGTCTCGGCATACGATCGGTGTCGGGCAGGTACAACACGCTTTTCATACCCGAACACAAGCTGCCCATGCCCGCGGGCAAGGTCGCGCCGCTGGCGATCATCTCGCAGTCCGGCGCCTTCGCCATCACGAGGATTTCCAAGCATCCCGGCATCAATCCCAAATACGTGATCACCCTGGGCAACCAGATGGACTTGACGATAGGCGACTATCTGGAGCACCTGCGCGAGGATGAGGAGATCAGGGTCTTCGCCGTCTATGTCGAAGGTTTCAAGGCGCTCGACGGCCTCAAGACGCTCAGGGCGGCCAAGGCCATCGTCGATTCAGGAAGAACCGTCATCTTCTACAGGGCGGGCAGGACGAGCGCGGGGGCGGGCGCCGCCGCGAGCCACACCGCGAGTATAGCCGGCGACTACCCGGTCACTCGCGAGCTTTTCGCCCAGTGCGGCGCCGTCGTATGCGGAAGTCTCGACGAATTCGACGACGCCGTCACGATCTTCACCCTTCTCGAGGGCAGGAAGGCGAAGGGGAACAGGCTCGCGGCGGTGTCCAACGCGGGATTCGAATGCGTCGCTTTCGCCGACAACCTGGGCGGCATGAAGCTGGCCGCCTTTTCGGATAAAACGAACGCTGTCCTGGGAAAGGTGCTGGATGACGCCGGCATTTCGGAAATCGTGGATCTGCACAACCCTCTGGACATCACGCCCATGGGGAGCGACGAGGCTTACGACCGTTCCTTCAGGGCGGCTCTCGCCGACGAGAATGCCGACCTGGGCATCGTGGGCATCGTGCCTTTCACCGTGCGGATGAACTCCCTCGCGGCCGATCCCGCGACCCACGACGAGGATGTCGCGAAGGAGGATTCCATCGCGAGCCGTTACGGCTCCCTCATGGCCGAAACCGACAAGCCCTTTGTCGCCGTCGTGGATACGGGTCCCCTCTACGATCCTCTCTGCAGGCTCCTCGAGCAGCATGGGGTCGTGGTGTTCAGGACCGCCGACAGGGCGCTCAGGATGCTGGAAATGTGGAGAACTTCGCCCGCTGCGGGTTGAGTTGCGCCCGCTCAGGCTTTCCGGTCGGGAGGGAGGGTCGCGATGCCGACGGCCCCAAGCCAGCCGATCGAGGAGAGAAGGGCGCCCATGTCGGAGACCAGGATCGTCGAGCCGGGACCGGCATGGAGCCGGCAGAGTTCGGCGAGCCTGCGGGCTTCTTCCCCCGCGTCGACATGGACGATATGGAAATCCCTCGCGCCGCCGCGCCGGATTTGCCTCCTGACCTTGGAGAAGAGGGCTGCGACGGCGTTTCCCCCGCCCATGTAGAGCCCGCGGCTGACCGCCTTCCCTGAACCGTCGGTCCCGAGCAGGGGCTTGAGGCCGAACTTCCGGAGGACGAGGCTCTTGATGCCGTGAAGCCGGCCCGACCTTATGAGACTTTTCAAATCCTTCACCGCCACGAAGAGCTCCATATCCTCGCGCTTCCTGCCGAGGGCAGCCAGTGTTTCGTCAGCCGAATGCCCCGATTCGACGAGACCTGCGGCATAGGCCGCGAGGATTCCGGCACCGGCGGTGAGGGTCTTCGTGTCGAAACAGCGGACCTTGCCGCCGAAGCCTTCGGCCGCCCTCGCTCCCGCCTGGAATGTCCCCGACAGAGCAGAGGAGAGTCCGAGGTACAGGACTTCGTCGGCGTGGGACAGGGCCAGGGAAAAGGCTCTGGTGAAGGCCGCGTCCGTGGGCTGGCTCGTCGACATGGAGAAGTCCGGTTCGCTGAGCATCCTGGAATGCACTCCCCGCTGATCCATGGCCGGACCGTCGGGCCTGGTGACTCCTCCGATCGTTATCAGGGCGGGCACCTTGATGATGGAGTGGTCCAGGAGGTAGTCGTCGGGCAGGTCGCATCCCGTGTCCACGACGATGACGCAAGGCTTTCTCTCCCCGGCCGCGGCCGCGCGCGCGGCGAGCCCGCGCTGAAGTTCCATGTCGTCCACTTTGTGCTGCTCCACGGAACCGGCCGATTCGAGGAGATCGAAGACGAGGGATGGCCTGTCGCTGTGCACATGGATTCGGGCCATTTCCTCGTCCCCCGCGACGACGACACTGTCGCCGAGCTTCGAAATGGCTTGTTTCAGGGAATCGAGGGGCATGGAGGAGCCGAGGAGGAGAGCTTCGGCGCAGAAACGCGGTCCGTCCGGCTCGCCGGAATCCCCGGCATCCGGATGCTCCGTGAGGACGCCGCCTGAAAGCCCTGCTTCCGAGGCAGGGAAGCCGCGCCGCGCCGGGAGGGCGGACGAACGAGGCCGCCGGCCTTGTTTCAGGAGTTCGGCCATGCCTTCCAGGAGATGGACGAAGCCCTTTGCCCCCGCGTCCACGACTCCCGCCCTGCGCATTTCAGGCAGGATATTCCTGGTCCGCTCGAGGGAGAGCTTCGCGGCGTCGAAGCCCGCGAGAAAGACATGGAGGATATCGTCGCTGCGGGCGGCGCAGTCATGGAGGGCCTGGGCCCAGTCGTGGAGTACGGTGAGGATCGTTCCCTCGCGCGGGGAAACCAGGGCCGTCCTGGTTTTCTCGGCGGCCGCCACGGCCGCATGGGCCAGCCGCTTGGCGCCTATCCTCGCTTCCGAACCCAGTTCGTGGGCGAGACCCTGGAGAAACTGCGCGAGGATGGCGCCGGAATTGCCCCTGGCGCCTTCCAGGGCGGAACGTGCCGCCTGACTGAGGACGCTCCCCGCATCCCTGTGGAAGACCTGGCCCAGGGAAGCGGCTATCGATCTCATCGTGCTGGCCATATTCGTGCCCGTATCCCCGTCGGGGACGGGGAAAACGTTGATGGAGTTGAGCTCTTCGACATTGCTGATGATGGAGCGGGATCCCGCGAGAATGGCCGTGCGAAGGCGCGGACCGTCAAGGTATGCTATCTTCATCACTCCAATACATTATTACAGAATCCGTCAAAGAGCAAGGCGGACCGGGAAACGGGAGAACTCAGCGCTTCCTCCGCAGGAACCTCAAGGCGTCGAAGGATTTCTCCCGCCCTTTCAGGATGCGCCCGATATTCGCCCTGTGCGTGAAAAGCACGAAGGCCGCGAGAAAGGAGGAAAAACCTAGGAACCAGGGTGAGGGGGGGAAACCGGCGGCGCCGAAGCCGACCGCGAAGGGCAGGATGAGAGCGGCCGCGATGGAGCCGGCCGACACTATGCCCGTAAGCCCCACGACCAGGAGGAAACCGGCGGCCGAATACAGGACAGCCCCGGGGGCAATGGCCAGGAGGGCGCCGGCGCCCGTGGCTATGCCCTTCCCTCCCCTGAATCCCGCGAAGATCGGATAGACATGACCCAGCACGGCCAGCAGGGCGCCGGCGATCTTCAGGGGCAGATCGGGAAGGCCTTCATCCCCGCCCAGGGCAGCGCAGGCAAGCACGGCCAGAAAGCCCTTGGCGACATCCACGATGGTGACGGCCGCCCCGGCGCCGGCGCCGAACTGCCTGAATATGTTCGTCGCCCCGCTCGCGCCGCTTCCTCCCTCGCGAGGATCCCTGCCGAAGAAGACCTTGCCCACGATGAGCCCTGTGGGAAAGGATCCGAGAAGATACGCCGCGCCGAAACCCAGCGCAAGATTCACGATACCCATGGGAGTACGATACGGAATATGGCCATTGAAGGCAAGGCGAAAAAAGGGGCGGCCGCTCGCGCGGCCGCCCCTCCGGAGTATGCCGGCCGGGACAGACTTCCCGGCCGGGCATCGTAGACGCTTACTTTTTATAGACGAGATTGTCCGCCGCGATGGTGCCGAGGTATTCGGCATACTTGATGAAGACTTCGGCATCGGAAGGATAGTCGTTCTGGTTCTTGCCGATCAGCATCCTGTAGTCGTCGCCGCCGTTGAAGAGGAAGTTGAGCGTGGCGAGGGTATATTCCTTGGCGGGATCGACGGGGACTCCGCCGACCATGATGTTGGATACTCGTTCGCCGGCCGGCTTGGAGGCGTCGAGGGTGAAGGTCATGTTGGCGAGGTGCGGATAGCGTCCGTCGGGAGCGGGGAGCTTGCCCACGCCGTTTTCGAGGATCGCCTTGAACTCGGAACCCTTGACAACGCCGGTCTGGATGTAGTTGCCGAAGGGCTGGATCGTGTAGATCTGCTTCTTGGTGATATTGCCGGCGGGGATGGAATCGCGTATCCCTCCGCCGTTCATGAGGGCGACGTCGGCGCCGGTCACATAGCGCATCGCGTTGGCGATGAGGATTCCGAGATTGGTTTCCTTGGTCCGGACGTTCTCGCGCTTGCCTTCGAGGACGACCGAGGACTTGGCCACGACCTGGCTCAGCACCGCATCCTGTGCCTTGGAGAGACCGGCCACCATGGAGGCGATTTTCGCGTCGCCCTTCAGGTCGGCGGAGTTGCCCACGTTGATGGTGCGGGCCGATTTGGCCGAGACCTTCCTGTCCTTGGCCACGGTCAGCTTGACCTCGCCGAGACCTACTCCGTAACCGCCCGTGCTGACGATGAGCGAGGAAGTCGGGTTGTTTTTCTGGAGGTCGGCCAGGGAAGTGTGGCTGTGGCCGTCGAGGATGACATCGATCTCGGGAACGGCCCGGGCGATGTCGAAGGAATTGGGATCCGAGGAGCCGTCCACGCCGAGGTGGGAGAGAAGGACGAGCACGTCATACTTGCCGGTGAGTTCGACCATGAGTTCGCGGCTCTCGACGACGGGGTCGGAGAAGGTGACGCCCTCTATGCCCTTGGGATCGGTCTTGTAAGCCGTCTCGGGGGAAGCCAGGCCGAAGAATGCCACGCGGACGCCCTGGATCTCGTCGATGATGTAGGGCGTGAAGACGCGCTTTCCGTCCTTGTAGACATTGGCCGCCAGAATATCGAAGGCAGCCATTTTCTCGAGTTCAAGGAGCCTGTTGAAACCGTAGTTGTAGTCGTGGTTGCCTGTCGTCATGGCATAGTAGCCCATCTCGTTCATGAGCTTGACCACCGATGCGCCCTGGTCGATGTTGGCGATGGGGAGGCCATGGAAGGTGTCGCCCACGTCGATGAGGAATGTATTGGGGTTCCAGGTTTTGGCCGCCTTGTATGCCGAGGCGATCCGGGCATAGCCCAGGTCGGTGGCGTTCTCGACGATGCGGGCATGGACGTCGTTTGTGTGCAGGAGCGTTATGTACACTTCCTTGGGGAGCGGAGCCTGGGCGGCGACCGCTACTGTGAACAACATGGCGAGGGCCAGCGCGATGCCAGCTATTTTTTTCATCATCAAACCTCCTTGATTGGGTCAATAATTCGAATATGTGGAAATTATATTCTCCTTTCCCCGATCAAACAAGAAGAATCGGATCGGGGCGCCCAGGGGATGAGCTTTCCCCCGAGCCGCGATGCGGATATTATCCTGAGTCATGAATCGAAGCCTCGCCCTTCCTTTTCTCATTCTCCTTCTGGCCGCGGGACAGGCCTTCGCCCAGACCGGCTCGGATCCCGCCTGGGAAGTCCTGGCGGGGGGGAAGAAGGGGCTTTACCGGATAGCGATGCGGCAGGGAGCCGCGGAGGCCGGGCTCATATGGGATCGGGGCGGGGCGGTCAAGTCGATCCATCCCTCCGAAGGCGGCTGGTATCTGCTCGGCTCCGGGGGCATCTTCTTCAGCCCCGACCTGCGTCTTTTCGAGAACCGCTCGGCAGGACTTCCTGAAAAGACGCTGAAGCTCTTCGCGGAAGGCTCGTTCCGCCTGGCCAGGGAACCCATGGACATAAAATCCCTGGCCATCGACCCTGCCCAAGCCGGCCGCCTCGCCGCGTGCACGGCCACGGGAATATGGTACAGTGAAGACTCCGGAAAGAGCTGGACCTCCCTGGGCTCGCCCTCGCCGATACCGGGGTTCAAGGCTGTTTCCTTCGGCCCCTGGCAGGGAGCATCCCGCCATGTCGTATGGGCCGCCCATTCCATAAAAGGGCTATTCGTCAAGGATACAGGGGGCAAAGAAGGCTGGATCAACGTGACGGCGGGCCTGCCCAAGGTTTTTGGCGGGAACATCGAGGAAGTTTCGAGCCTCGCCCTCGTCCCTTCCATGGTTTCGCCGGGCATCGGTCCGGCGGTCCCGTCCTGGAAATTTCTCGCGGGCTTGAGTTTCCTGGGCAGGATCCTCGAATGGGACCAGGCGCGGAAATCCTTCGTCGAAATCTATTCCGACGGCCTGGATTTCGGAGCGGTGGAATCCGTCGTCCCGGCCGGGGTGGGCCTCGGCCTCGCCCTGTCCAAGGGGAAGGTCCAGCGTCTTCACCTGTCTCCCGAT
>CAZRYP010000044.1:11888-12854 GCA_964604295.1 uncultured Treponemataceae bacterium | reverse complement strand
GGCATTGCCGGCCAGGTCAAGCACGCCCGTGGACACCGTTGCGGTGTAGACTGTGCTGACCGCGAGATTGTTCGTCGGATTGAAGGTCGCGATATCGCCAGCATAGCTCACCGCGCCGGGAACAGAGGTTGCCCCCTGCTTCAAAGTGAAGTTCGCGGATACGATCGTGGCCGAATCCATTTCCTCGTCGAAAGTGGCCGAGATATTCCCGCTGATCGATACATCGACCGCGGAGGCAGCCGGGCTCACGGAACTCACCGTGGGCGCGATGATATCCTCATCCACCGGAGCGGTGCATCCGATAACGAAAAAAGCCGCTAGTACCATCGACATCAGTAAAATCTTTTTCATAGTCCTCATCTCCTTGTTCTTGGTCTTGAAATTCTTGAAATTCCCTTTCATGGGTAACCCTCCTTCTCTCCATTCAAAAATACGCCCGATACCCCGAATGGTCTGTTCGGTAGCACACACAGCATCGGGGTATGGGTGATTTCTGTCCTTTATTTGCAAAGTAAAAATGATATGGATAAAGAAAAGGCACCGGATTTTCTCCGATGCCTTTTGCGGGATCCTGGACAGATATTTTTACTTCATCGACTTTTGAAATGTGCTGCGTTGCCTGCCATTATAAGGATGGCTGGGTAAGCGCATTGGCGTCCAGAGTGATTGCCGTCTGGGCCAGGGCTCTTCCGTTCAGCGCCGCGCCGGTATTCACCTCGATCAAGGTCTTGCAGAGAATTATTCCCTTGAAGTCCGATGTCGTGCCGAGCGTCGTCTGGCCGGCTATCTGCCAGAAAATGTTCTTGGGCTGAGCGCCGCCGCTCAAGGTGACCATGGCGCCGTTGCCTACCGTGAGATCCTGGGCTATCTGGAATATCCAGACATCGTTGGCCCCGCCGGCCAATGTGACATTGCCGTTGATAAGGACTCCCGTACCCCATTTGTAGAGGCCGGGTGTGATAGTCC
>CAZRYP010000044.1:8959-11878 GCA_964604295.1 uncultured Treponemataceae bacterium | reverse complement strand
TCGTAGAGTTCCGTCGCGTCAGGCAAGGTTCTTGCCGCTGCATCGGTGTAGGCTATTTCCATATCCCCGATGGCCGTTGTCATGTTGGATGGGGTGGGGGGGGTGTAGTCCGCGGCATAGATCTTTCCGGTGACCACGGACGAGGTGGCGAATACATTCGACGCGTCCAATATCAATGAAAATCCCGTTATGTATGTCGCCGCGGCCGGGCTGACTCCCAGGTTGCCTACAATCGCTGTGGTGCCTGTCGTGGAGATTCCGGTCTTGGCAAGAGCCACGAAATTGCCTGCCGTTCCAAGCTCCACCGGAGCCGGGCCGGCTGCGAGATTTTCCCCAGTCCTGAAGACCCACACTTCGTTGGACGCAAGCGCGTTGCCGGCCAGATCCTCGGCTCCTGTGGTGATCGTGGCGGTATAGACAGTATTGGCTAAAAGCTCGGCCGATGGATTGAAGGAGGCGACTTTTCCGGAATAAGTAACTTCGCCCGGTATAGAAGTCGTTCCTCGAACCAGGGTGAAGGAGAGGGCGGTGATCGTGTCGGAGTCCATTTCCTCGTTGAAGGTAGCGGTGACATCCCTATTCCTGGCCACATCGGTATCCGAATCGGCGGGAACTGTGGAACTCACGGTCGGCGCTACCGTATCCGGCGCCGCTGCCGTCGTGAAGGTCCACACCTTGTTGGCCGCAAGGGGATTGCCGGCCAAGTCCAGGACAGCCGTGGTGACCGTCGCGGTATACACCGTGCTGACGGCGAGAATCGCGGTCGGATTGAAGGTGGCGATGCTGCCCGCGTAGGTGACTTCGCCATGTACCGGGATCGCTCCCTTTGCCAAGGTGAAGGACGATGAAGTGATCGTCGTCTCATCCAGTTCCTCGCTGAACATCGCCCTGACGTTTCCGCTGGTCGATACATCTTCCTCGAGGTTGGCCGGGATAATCGAATTCACGACCGGCGCCGTGGTGTCTTCTTCCACTACCGGACTGCCGCAGCCGCTGAATGCCAGGGCGGCGAGCAGTACGCCTATGAACAGTATTTTTTTCATTGCAGGTATCTCCTTATTCTTGATTTCCGAAATTTTCAGGTTCTTTTCCATGAACAGTCCTCCTTCGCTATTTCAAGGATAATGGGGATGCTTGTCCTCGTCTGTTCGGTAGCACACACATGGCTAAAGCATGTAGAGCAGCGCCACGCCGATTTGGCCATAGGGATTCCTGAAAGCTTCGACAAAGGAGCTTCGCGTGAACTCCACCTTGCTGATCCAGCTCAGTCCGAGCGAAAAAGGCCCCAGCAGTACATCCGCGGTAATCCGCAGATTCGCCCCGATCCTGAAGAAATCGCCCGCATTGTTGCCGACCGCGATGCCGTAGTTCGGGCCAATGCCGATTCCGCCGCGCAGGAGGCCCAGCGTCATGCCCGCGCCGCTGTCGAGGAGGATATCCAGCCTGTGGGGCATGTTGATGTCTCCGGGTGTATAGGTGCCGATGGCGCTTGCCCAGACGAAACCCCATACGATCCTCGCTTCCCCGCCCAAAGCGAAGTCCGCGAGATTGAGGCTTTCCGTATCGATAGCCCTTACGTCGGCAGGCTGGGAGAGACTGGCATAGTAGGCGGTCGCGCCGGCATAGAGATCAAGCGCGAAGACGCTCCCCGGCAGGAGCGTCAGCAAGAGCATCACGGTTATGATTCTTTTCATGAAAGCCTCCAAAGGTCGGATACGAGTTTCCCGGAGCGATGATCAACGGCGCAGCTAGCGGTCTTGCCCGTTGAAGCACGATCTGTCGGAAGCATCGCCGAGTTCTATCACCCGCGGCGTCATGCAGGGGATCCTTCCGTCCCGGTACCTGCTGCAGGGCACCAGATTCATGCCCCCCATATGCGATGTCGGAGAGGCGGAGGCTGCCGCGGCAGGGTTTTCGCGCCTCGCGGCGAACGATGACGACGCATTGGACCATTCCTGGTTTTTATTCATACAATCCTCCTCGCGATGGATTCAGCCGCGTCCGGGGGGCCGAATAGTCCAGCCCGGGCCAGCTGGACCCAGAGTATCCGGGAGGCCCGATGCTGTCTGTTCGGCAACGCACATAAGCCGCAGGGTACAGGGCGGGGGCCGGACGCTCGTCATAGCCGCATGAGGGAAATTCCGAAATCCCTCCCTTCCCGGCCATCGATATCGCTGATATGCAGGAAATAGTCCCCGGCGTTCAGAGAGAGGCGGAGCGGTTCGGCCACGCCGCCGCGCCTGTCGTAGCTGGGGTATTCCTGCGCGTCAGGCACTTCCGTGTAGAGGTCGGATTCATAGACGGAGACCATGAGTCTCGACGAGAAGCGGCTGTCCTCGTCGGCGTCCGCCCAGCTCAACAAGTAGTCGTCGGTCGATTCTATGCGTATGCGGAGCCACAGCGAACTCGTCGCTGTCGGAATCGAACCGGGGGCTCCGGACTCCTGCATCCTGCGGTAGTCCAGATCAGAAGAGCCCGAGTCATGAATCTGGAGAGTATCTTCTATTACGACAAAGAGGCTGCCCGATCTCTGCCGGTATTCGCGGAAAACGGGGGGAGATGCCGAGCCATCGAGAGAAAAGCCCGCGATTGCCAGCCGCATGCCCGGCAGTGTGGATGCCGATATCTTTATTGGAGGGCTGGGCCAGGAGGCATCGGAGACGGAAGGGTTTTCCTGGTCTTCGCGGTATCGCAGCGCGACGCCAGGCTCGCCGCCGACGAGCACGGGACTGTTCCTGGGCACCATACCCGAGCCGGGGAGCACGATCGGCCTGTCCGGCGCCAGCGACATTCCGTCCAGTCGCGCCGCGCCCGCATCTTCTCCCTTGCCGCCGAGGGGAAGATAGAAAAGGTTCCCTCCAGCCTTTACGAAAGATGATCCTTCGGCATCCGCCACGAGCGAAGTATCTGTCCACGCTC
>CAZRYP010000044.1:0-8859 GCA_964604295.1 uncultured Treponemataceae bacterium | reverse complement strand
AGCCGCCCCCCACCGCGCGCCGGTCAATGTCTGCCGGCTTCCGTACCATTGTCCGATCTGGCCATCCTGCCAGATCCGCGCGCGGATGATGGAATCCGTCGTCCCGGCGGATGTTTTTCCTCCGATGAGGAATATCCACCCATCGTGCAGAGCCCAAGCGGCGCCGGTCCTGGGTTCCGGCAGCGCTCGTGCGTTCCGCTCCCAGTGCCTGTCCGTTCCGTATCCGAGTTCTCCATCAGGGTTTATAAAGGTATAGAATATGTCGGGGCTGATTCCCGAATCGCTTTGTCCGCCGATCACATAGACGAGATTACCCGCCGCGAAAGCCGCCCCATGCCGGATCCCCTTGGGGAGCGGGGCGGTGCGCTGCCAGGCGCCGAGAATTCCTCCTTCGCCGAGTGAGGCATACTTCACGGATGGTGAAGTCGAATTCGCCTCGTCGACGCCCCCGGCCCGGTACAGCCATGACCCATGCCGCAGGAGCATCTCCCCATCGCTCCGTTCCGCGGGATAGTCGCGAGTTTTTCCCCAGGGCCAGCCAGGTAGAGCGCATGATGAGAACAGGATCAGGAGAATGAGTGAAGATGAGCAAGCGAGCCGCCGCCGCATCCTTCGGTTCTCCATGGACGGTATGACCTGCATGGACCGCTCTTCCGGCTTCCCGGACCTATTGGATCTTGCGGATGGTGTTTCCGCTGTAGTCCGATACATAAAGATTCGTGCCGTCGGTGGCGACACCTCTTGGGCCATTGAATGTCGCCGCCGTCCCTACTCCGTCGGCCGAGCCGGCTGTCCCTGAGCCCGCCAGGGTCGTCACGCCATGCGGCGCGGCGATGTCAACTCTGCGGATCTTATTGCTCGTGGCGTCCGCGACGTAGAGATAGGTGCCGTCTGTAGTGATTCCGATGGGTCCGTAAAAAGTTGCCAAGGTCCCCGTCGAACTGTCGGCCGAGCCGGTCGCTCCCGAGCCTGCCAAGGTACTCGTTTCTCCATCCGAAATCTTGATTTGTCGGATTCTGTTGTTGCCGGTATCCGCGACATAGAGGTTCGTGCCGTCGGTGGTGATACCCTGGGGTCCTGAGAATTGAGCTTCCGCGGCCGCTCCATCGTTCCACCCGGCTGTTCCGACTACGCCGGAAAGTCCCGACAGGGTCGAGACCGTGCGAGTTCCATTGGAATCGGCGATCACTATCTTGCGAATCTTGTTGTTGTTGGTATCGGCGACATAGAGGTTTATCCCGTCGGTGGTGATCCCGCTGGGACCATTGAAGAGCGCGGCGTCCGCGGCCGCGTTTTCGGTCGCTCCGGCCGTCGCGGCTAAAGTGCCCGCGTACGGCTCCACCAATCCGGAAGAAACCGTGATCCTGCGGATGGCGTGATTCCCGTAATCGGCCACATAGAGATAGGTCCCATCGGTCGTAATCCCCCGTGGCGTGATGAATCCAGCCGAAGTCCCGGTACCTTCGATCCTTATGGCCGAGCCGTTTATCTGGCCCGCAAACGTCGATACCGACTGTGTCGCGATGATGATCCTGCGGATGTTGTTGCTTCCCATATCAGCCACAAAGAGGCTAGGTCCGTCGGATGTGATCTGATAAGGGTTCGTCAACAACCCCGGCAACTCGGCCGTTCCGGTTCCCGCCGAACCCGGCGTACCGGCGAAAGTGTTCACCGCCGTGGAGAGGGAGGGGCATATCCCTGGATCGATCCGCCCCGGAGCCCGGCGAGTCCGACGGGTATGGTGACGATGTCGTTCGTGCCGGTCAGGGTTTGGCTGATTCTTCCCACGTAGAGTATGGCATTGGCGGAATTGAGGGCATTCGCCTCGAAGACAGCCGAGCCGTTTTCGGAGATCGCGAGGGTGCCTCCCCAATTGGAGGTTCGCTTCGCGAGCGCTCCTGAACCGATTCTCGCTCCCGATGCGTTGTAGACGAGGACCGTGACGGCGGTCACGCTGCCATTGTCGAAGGCGGCCGATCTCGAGCCGGCCGTCTCCCCTCCGTTCCAGAGAACGGAAACCTGGAAACTTTCCTCGTTCGTGGGAAACGGGGAGACCCCGTTCTGCACGGCATTGGAACATGCCCATAGCCCGACGCTGGTGACCAGGGCGAATGCCGCCAGAATGATATGAGCCATGGACTGGAATGCGTATTGGTTTTTCATCTGTGGTACTTCCTAGACAATGATGCTGGCATCAAATGTCAGTCTGGAGACATCGCCCAATGTGACGAGTGCCGGGGTAAGGTAAGGTTTCTTCGAACTGGGGTCGCGTATGAACCGGAATCTCTTCCTGCTTTTTTATATGCTTTTCCCCCGATTTCCTGTTCTTTTTCCATGCCATCCTCCTTGCGGTGCGCCTTCGCACCTTCCAAGTTTGAAGCGGCCGAGTTCCGCCTTCTTCCTACACAAGAATAATCACGGGCATAGAAACCATCTGTTCGCAAACGCACATAGGCATACAGCGGTAAAACCAGGGATTTGGGTTGTCTGAGTATGATATTTTCCTGTCGATTGTTCCTGAAAAGGTTGACAAATTCATAAAATATTGGAAAAATATTGAGTGCCATCGTTGTCGATGGAAAGGAGGCTGATAAT
This sequence comes from uncultured Treponemataceae bacterium, assembly GCA_964604295.1. Taxonomy (GTDB): domain Bacteria; phylum Spirochaetota; class Spirochaetia; order Treponematales; family Rectinemataceae; genus CAZRYP01. Next base: position 6,264 of record CAZRYP010000044.1, on the reverse strand, counting down.
GGCTATTCTATCCAGCCCTCCCTACGCCCCGAACCCCCGCCAGAATCATCTGCTGGCCGCATTGCCGGAGGTGGAGTACCAGAGACTCCTGCCCAATCTTGAACGCATGCAGATGCCTCTTGGTAAGAGCATCAGCGAAGCGGGGGGAGAAGCGCACTTCGTGTACTTTCCCACAACAGCCATTGTGTCCCTCCTGAATGTGCTCGGGAACGGCTCATCCGCGGAAATCGCCGTGGTAGGCCGCGAAGGCGTCGTAGGCATCGAGATCTTCATGGGCGGGAAGTCCATGCCGAGTCGCGCCATAGTCCAGAGCGAAGGCCTCGCCTATCGAATCCGTGGTGATCTTCTCCGCGAGGAATTCGATCGGAATCCGGCGATGCAGCATCTTTTCATGCGCTACATCATGGCCCTGCTGGCCCAGATGGCCCAGACAGCCGTCTGCAACAGGCATCACAGCATCGACCAGCAGCTCTGCCGCTGGCTCCTGCTCAGCATGGACCGCCTGTCGGGGAACGTGCTCAACATGACCCAGGAGTTGATCGCCGACATGCTGGGCGTCCGGAGGGAAGGCGTGACCGAAGCCGCAGGGAAGCTGCAGGACGCGGGCTTGATCAGTTACAGCCGGGGATGCCTCACCATTCTCGACAGACCGGGCCTGGAAGCGCGGGTCTGCGAATGCTATGAAGTGGTGAAGAAAGAATTCGTCAGGCTGCTGCCCGACCTCATCGCGCAATGACGCGCCCGCTCATGTCGATATAACCAATAAAAGTAATCGCTTTGCATTGACTGGCTTCCTGCCCTGATCCATGATTGCGTCGTGACGCGTGTGCGTCGCGAACACAAAACAATGGAGGTCCTTATGGTCAGGAAAATTCTCTTGGCGGCCACGGTCATCATCGCGGTCCTGGCATCGGGCATCGGAGCCCAGGCGATCCAGCCCGCGAAGCCGGTTGTGCCCGTTGTCCTCACGGGACCGCTCAACGCGATCACCGATGTGCCCGGAATCGAAGTGGGAAGCTATGAAAGCAACTATACGGGAACGACGGTCATACTCGCCCCCAAAGGCGCCGTGGGAGGCGTCGACGTGCGCGGCTCGGCGCCGGGCAGCAGGGAAACCGATCTTCTCAGGCCTACGAATATGGTGGACAAGGTGGACGCGGTCGTCCTGACGGGCGGAAGCGCATTCGGGCTCGCGGCGGCCGACGGGGTCATGCAGTGGCTCGAAAAGAATAAGCGCGGCTGGGCGGTCGGTGGCGGCAATGTGGTGCCGATAGTGCCGGCGGCCGTGCTCTTCGACCCGGGACGTTTCGGGCGTGCATTCACCGACAGACCCACCGCCAGTTTCGGTTACATGGCCTGCGAAGCCGCGACGAACGGAGCGGTCCGGATGGGCAATGTCGGGGCAGGAGCGGGAGCCGTCGCCGGCGGCCTCAAGGGCGGACTCGGAACGGCGAGCGTCAATCTGGGAGACGGCGTGTTCGTGGGAGCGATCGTCGCGGTGAACGCGGGCGGTTCGACGGTGAATACCGCCACGGGCGAGTTCTATGCCAAGTTTCTCGAGGTGAACGGGGAATTCGGCGGACTGAAGCAGCCCTTCGCCTTCGCCGGCGGGAACGGGATCGAAGTGGCCATTCTCGACGAGATGGAGCCCGTGAAGAACACCACCATCGCCTGCATCGCCACGAACGTGAAACTCACCAAGGCCCAGGCCCAGAAGATAGCCGAGATGGCTCACGACGGAATGGCGCGCGCCATAAGGCCTTCCCATACGATGTTCGACGGGGACACGATTTTCGTGCTCGGCACAGGTCTGCTCGATCTGGACACCCTGAAACAGCAAGCCGTCTGGGGCAACACCTCGGCCAACGTCAACAAGCTGGGCAGCGCCGCGGCCGATGCCCTGGCGCGGGCGATCGTGCACGCGATGCTGAACGCCCAGACTATCGGAACCACGGCGAGCTACAAGGACAAGTATCCCACCGCATTCGCGAAATGATCGGGTGAAACGAAGCGGGGAGCCCCGTAACTGAGCTCCCCGCGGATCCCGGACATGCTCGCATGGCCGGTCGGTCTTGTCATATCAGTCCTGCCGCATCAGCCCCTCGGCAGCTCGATCCACTTCTCCTCGAAGCGGATTCCCAAGGTTTCCAGCTCGTCCAGAATGGGCTCATAGATGGCCGGCTCCACCGGTATCAGCACGCCGGGGCTTTGGATCTTTCCTTCCAGGATCATGCGCACGCCGATCGCCGCCGGCAAGCCCACGGTGCGAGCCATCGAGGTAGCGCCGTTGGGTATCCCGAAGTCGATCATGATGGAGGTGATCCGGGCGCGGCGATCCGGATACTTCGCCTCGAATTCGTGGCGAAGTATGAGAAGGTCGCGCTCGCTGGGATCGAAGCGCATCTTCTCCATCATCCTGGCGCAGAGCATGTCGATCGTGGCCTTCTGGCCCTTCGGAAGCGGTTCGTCGGACAGCACGCCCAGCCAATCCAGGTTCCCTATCACCTTCGAGTCGACGGGAATGCCCAGCTTCTTCGCGAGATTGGCCTTCACATCGCCGCCGCCGGGCGCCAGCCTCCGCATAAGATCCGACCATGTCCGGCCATCGAAATCCTGGATCGGGTTCTCGTCCAGGAGTCCCAGGTCGGAGATCTTGCTCAAGGTCGAGCACCAGCCCAGATTTCGCAGGGTTCCCCGCAGCATCGTCCTGGTGCTTTCGATCCCGTAGGTCTTGGCATAGACCAGGCTGTCCCTGTTCGGATAGGTTTCGTAGGTGATCCGTTTCCCTTCGACATCGATCGGCATCGTTCCATAGTGGTCGAACAGGGTTCCCGCCTTGATATCGACATCCTTTCCGTCCCACAGGTAGTGCGCCGGATTTTTCCCGGCCAGAAGCACGCCGCGCGGGCTCCAGGAGAACTTGTAGCCGAAGGGATTGTCGTTGGCTTCGGGAGCGGGCAGGCCGCCGCAGTATGAGACGAATTTCGTGATTTCTCCGCCTTCGCCCTGGACTTTGTGGATCACCCGCATCGCGGTCATGTGGTCGATGCCGGGATCGACGCCGATTTCGTTCAGGAGGATGACGCCGGCCTTCTTGGCCTGTCCGTCGAGCGAGGCCATCTCGGGCTTGACATAGGAGGTGGTCACCATGTTCTTCCCATGCTTGATGCACAGGCGCGCGATCGAGGGGTGGTAGGCGTAGGGCAGGAGGCTTACCGCGAGATCGTGCCGGCTTACGATCTCGCCGACCGCTTCGAGGTTGTCGGAATTCACCTCGACCGCGTGTCCGGCCGGATGACCCTTGACCAGCTCCTCCGCCTTGCTCAAGGTACGGGAAGCCACCGTCACCTCGATGCCATGACCGAGAAGATATCTGACATGCTCGCCGGCTACCATGCCCGCGCCGAAAACCACGACCTTCTTCATAGGTTCACTCCTCATGATAAGCTGGGATTAATCCACGTATCGGTGTAAATAGCTGAATGAAGGGGTGAGCTTGCCCCTATGGACGATGACAGCTCGCTTCATCTCGGGCGGCAAATCCAGTTTCTCGAAGTCGGCCTCGTAGTCCGCGGCCGCGATAGCCGGTATGTAATCCTTCAACGCCTGGCTGAAGGACTCGGAGGCATCGAGAGGCAGTTCGCTGGGCAGGATATCCACCGCCATGATGACGACTCCTTCACCCTCGAAGCCATCGGCGACCCTTCCGGTCAGCGGATCATATACATAGCATGGGGCATCCGGCTCCGTGGATTTGACCGTCGCCTCGATGGAGCCGTCGATGTCGCAGGACACGTCGCCGATCACTTTCAGCCGCGATTTTCCCTGTCGGAATTTTTCGGCCAGCCCCGCCTTCGTGATCAGCCTGGGATAGCGCTCATCCCAGTATACCGCGTTGATCAGGGCGGTCAGATTAGGCCAGTAACGGTCGAATATGGACTTGTACTCCCCGGGATTCGCATAGTAATGCCGGCAGTCGAAACTTCCCGCAGGGTCGCTCGTTGAAGTGTCCGCCGGAGCGACCATGTGCTGCTCCTTGAAGGTCACGCCATACACCATATTGCGGTTGTAGCTTCCGCTCTCCACGAGCGTGGCCAGCTCCTCGGGTTCCATGAGTTCGAGAGGGAGGAGGCCGAGGACTTCCTGGACCCCCAGTCCCACATTTCCGTACCCCGCGACGCCGATGATCAGAGGCCCCAGCCCTTCCGGAGCGCCTTCGGTCCTGATGACCTCCCCAACCCGGCGTATGGCCTCCTTCGCCGCTGCCAGATCGGGATATTCGTAAGCCCGCCCGATGCGCTCGAAGGGGTTGGCGTGACCATCCCGCTTCAGTACGCGGCCGAGAGCGTACAGCGTCTCTATCGCCCCGGCCGCCCCGGCGTGCCTACCGAAGAAGATCAGCCTTTTGCCCTTCTCATCCGTCACCTTTTCGTAATCGATCAGCGTGCACTCCAGGTCCATGAGGCTGCGCAGCATGGGCATGTTGTAAGGCTGGCCCTTGATGACATGGGAGAAATAGACATAGACGCCCTTGCGCCTGAACAGCTCGACCGGTATTTCCTTGACCGCGAACACCACATCGCAGCTCGATAGATCTTCCTGGACACGCGCTCCATGCCGCGCGTATTCGGCGTCGGGAATGATGCGGATCGGTGAAGGCTGGACGCGGGTTTCGATGCCGTATCGCTCCTTGAGGGCGGATGCGACATCGGGCGTGATCGGCACCCTCCGTTCCCACTGGCTCTTGTCTTCGCGCCGAATTCCAATCGTTCCCGGCATGCTCTCCCCCTTGTCCGTCTACGTATCCAGTCATGATACCATGAGTCGGGAATGATAGGAACTGACATTATTATGGAAACCGTCATTTCATGGAGTTGGGGCTGCCGCAGGCTTTCTCGGAGATAAGAGTTCTCGCTGTTTTATCGGGGGGATTCAGAGCGGGGGATTTCGGCATTCAAACCTGAATATCTGTCAGGCAGTCGTGTTTTTCGATGGAGAATAGGGGATTCGAACCCCTGACCTATAGATTGCGAACCTATCGCTCTACCAACTGAGCTAATTCCCCGATGATATGCCCAATGCCGCTTGGCGGCACTCTGCGCGTCGGTGAATATACTATGGCGATATGTGGTTGATCAAGAGCTCGAACCGCTGGAGAGGGCTTAATGGAGAGGGCGGCTCCATCCGGGAACCGCCCTCTTTTTTCCTTTTGAAATGAAGCCGAGGCCGAGAATCGAACTCGGTACCTGCGCATTACGAGTGCGCCGCTCTGCCATGTGAGCTACCTCGGCAATACCCGCAAGAATATATCAGCAGAGCTTGGCGCGAATCAAGCGGTCGCAGCGTGGTTGCAGAGCGGGGAATGGATTTTGGGGTAGAGAATCAGGCTTCCGGGCTACCGCTCGCCGGCGGTTCGGGTGCCTGAGGTTCCGTCGGTTCCGCGGGCTTCGGCGGACTGCGATAGACTGTCTTCACGAGATAGTAGTAATCGTCGTCTCGACCATAATAACCGGGGATATGGCCGATCACCTTGTAGCCGGCTTCCTCGAAAGCCTTGGGCTTGAGATTTTCCATCTTCTTGCCGGAAGTCTCCAGTCTGATCACGGCATAGGAACCCCGGCGCAGCAAATCCTCGTCCAGCATGTCGAGCAGGTGCTTTCCGCCTTCGGTAGATCTGTAATCCCTGTCCAAAACGAGATAACGGATATCGTATGTGGATTCGCGGCCGTTGATCCGGCTGATGATGGCGAAGGCGACGAGAATTTTTCCGTCGCGCAGCTCCAGGACCGTATATGGATCTCCGGGAGAGTTTTTCCAGGACAGGAGAGTCTCATGCAGGAGATCGATTTCTACGCCCTTGAAGGTGCCGGTATTGGAAGCTACCCGCTCGAATTCCCGCATATCGACATTTTCTGACATTTTGTATCCTTGCTACAATTATAGAGACAATTCCCAAATTAAAGCAAATCCCCGCCGCGTTATAAACGACTGCGGCGCGCGGACCACGAGCACTGGCGGGTTTCATAAAAAGCATACATGACAATAATAATCAAGTATGGCGGGAGGAGCAGTCGAGAAGCGCTACGGAGAACCGCCCGCGTTCGCTGACGGGCGGTCGTTCCGGAGTGTAGCTTAGCGGATGGTGATTCCGAATTTGGGCTCGATCATGGCGAATCTTCCGGGAGCCAGCTCGAATTCCGTTTCGAAGCGAAACTCGCCCAGGAATATCGTCATCCTGTGCATGCCCTGGACTGCCTTGCCGTG
>CAZRYP010000043.1:0-12963 GCA_964604295.1 uncultured Treponemataceae bacterium | reverse complement strand
CCCGAGATGTCGAAGTTCATGGGGTTCGGGAAAACAGCTCTCTGGAGCGGCGTCATATGGGCGCTGTACCACTATCCCATCATCCTGTTCTCGGGATACAGGTCCAACGCTCCGCTCTGGTACGCCACGTCGATGTTCACCCTCTGCGTCCTGGCGATCTCCTTTCCCTTCGCGTGGCTGCGGCTGAAATCGGGCAGTCTCTGGACTGGAGTGATCCTCCATGCATCGCATAACCTGATCATCCAGGGCGTCTTCAATGCGGTCACGGCCGATCGGGGGGCGACCGCCTATTTCACGGGCGAATTCGGGATGGGGCTCGTCATTGCCTATGGGGCGATGGCCTTGTGGTGCTGGAGGCGAAGGAGCGCCGCGATGCCCTCCGTCACGAGCCGGTGATCTTCTTCCTGGGATAGCCCGGAGACGGTCACCGTTCCCACCATGCCTGTGCCCTTCACGATAATGGGGAAGCAGCCGCCGGCGGCCGCGTATTCCAGGGGAGAGACGAAATATTTTTCCGCGATCGTCTTGCCAAGGCTCTCCAGCAGTTTGGCGACGTAGAACGAGCTGTGGCCGACGAGGTTGACGGTGCGGATTTTACGTTCCATCCATTTGTCGTTGTTGAGCGAGGCGCCTTCCATGCCGGCATGGAAGAGCAGCCGCTCGCTCCTCCTGATGTCGACCGCGATGGGCAGGTTTCCGGCCCTGGCCCCAGCCACGATGGCCGATCCGAGCTCCCATGCCGTATTCTCGTCGAAGGCTTCGAACTGCAGGGTTCTTTCCTGTTCGAGCAGGGTATTCAGCATATCTTCCATCGTTCAACACTCCGATGAGGCCGCGATGCCGGGAAATACGATTTCCGTCACGTCGAGGGCGATCTGGAGCTCCTCGTTGGTCGGGACGACGAGGATGGAAGTGGGAGAGTATGGCGTGGAAACAATGCCTTCCCTGCTGCCGTTCGTCTCGTTCCTGGCGTAATCCATGATGATGCCGATATTCTCCAGCCTGTGGCAGATCCGCTCGCGCATCCTCACGCCGTGCTGGCCTATGCCCCCCGTGAATACGAGCCCGTCCACCTTGAAGAGTTCGGCCGAATAAGCCCCTATGTATTTTCTCACCTGGTGGGCATAGACCTCGAGGGCTTCGATCGCGTTCTTGTTGCCCAGATCCACCGCCCCCTCGAGATCGCGCAGGTCGTTGGAAATGCCCGAAAGGCCCAGGAGTCCGCTCTTCTTGTTGACGAGGGTGGTGAGTTCCTTGGACGTGTATCCCCGCTCTTCCAGAAAGCCCAGGATGGCCGGATCGATATCCCCGCAGCGCGTGCCCATGACGAGGCCCTCGAGGGGTGTGAATCCCATGGATGTCTCGACCGAATGGCCGTTTTCCACCGCGGTGATGGAAGCCCCGTTTCCAAGATGGCAGGTGATGAGGTTGGTGTTGTCGGGATGGCGCTTCATGAGCTGGCAGGCTCGCGCGGCGACATAACGGTGGCTGGTGCCGTGGAAGCCGTAGCGCCGGATCTTGTATTTTTCGTAGAGTTCGCGGGGCAGGCCGTAGAGATAGGCCGCGGGAGGCATGGTCTGGTGGAAGGCTGTGTCGAAGACGGCGACATTGGGCTTGTCCGGAAGCAACTTCATGGCCTCGCGGATACCCGTGAGATTGGCCGGATTGTGGAGGGGGGCCAGTTCGATGTTGACCTCGATGGCTTTCAGCACTTCCTCGTCGATGACCACCGAGGAGGAAAACCGCTCCCCGCCGTGGACGACCCTGTGGCCTATCGCCTCGATTTCTCCGATTTGGCCCAGGATGCCGTATTTGGGATCGACGATGGCCTTGGCCACCCTCGCCATGGCATGTCCGTGGTCGGCCATGGCTTCCTCGACCCTGATGGTGCCCTTGGGTGAACTCTGGGCCAGGAAGCTTCCCTTTTCGCCGATGCGCTCCACGAGGCCGCGCCCGAGGCTTTCGCGGTCCGGCATTCTGAATACTTCGTATTTGAGGGAGGAACTCCCGCAGTTCAGAACCAGGATCGTCGTGCCTTCCTTCCGCGCTTTCATGATGCATGCTCCTTGTTGGGACTCAAGTGTTCCGAATTTTATCCATTGTAATCCCGTTCGCGCGGTTCAGCCAAGCCAGGGGACGCGCTCGGGCACCGGGAAGATGGCGGTCAGGCGTCGATCGAGGCGGCGCCTCCCTCCATGGTATGGGGAAACATCAGGATCACCCTGGTGCCTCCGCCGCTCTCCGACTCGATGACCCTCCTTCCGCCGAGGGAAAGAGCCCGCTCGTCCATGATATCCAGGCCGGCGCCGCAAGGGGCGCCGCAAGGCTGGGCTTGCCCGGCGGCATCGAGGCCCACGCCGTCATCCTCGACGCAGAGGCGGATTCCGTCAGGGCCGGATTCGAGGCTTATGACGACGGTCGATGCCTTCGCGTGCGAGGCGATGTTGTTGAGCGCCTCCTTCACGGCCCTGACGAGGTGGATTTTCTGGGATGTCGAAAATGGGAAGGTTCTCATCGATTGCGAAATCCTGATGGAAACGGGAATGTCGCAGCACTGGGTGAAGACGTTGGCTTCCTTCTCGAGGAGGCTGGACAGGGAAATATCGAGATATTTGGCTTCGCGCATTTCGTGGACGGAATCGCGCAGGTCGTTCTGCGAAGAGCTCAGCAGGCGCTTGAGACGCTCCATATGGGACGCGGCCATACCGTGATTTTCCTTTTCCGTCTCCTTCAGCGCCTCGTCGCATTGGATGAGGGCGAAATTGAGCATCTGACCCAGAATGTCGTGCAGGTCCCTTCCCAGCTTGTCCTTTTCCGCGGCGGCCGCCAATTCCTCGCGTTGCCTGAGTATCTGGTTGTGGGCGTTCCGGAACTCGTTGATATCCGTCACGACCAGCACCAGGGCACCGGGATCGCGCGAGTCCGGGAGATGCGAGGCCGAGAGGCTGAAAAAATTCTCCCTTCCGCCGCTCACGACGCGCAGCTCATTCTGGAAAGTGAGGAAACTTCCGTCGCTGAAGGGTTTGTTGGCGTCGACGGTGGCGCGGAGTTCGGGAAGTATGTCGCCCAGGCTTTTCCCGATGCAAGTCCTGCCGTCCAGGCCGAAAATCCTCAGGGCGGCTTCGTTGCAGTCTATGAGCAAGCCATCCTTGTCGATGACAAGGATGCCGTTGGCTATCCTCTCGAAGACTGTGTTCCTCGCCACAGGCAGGATTCTGTACAATCTGTACCGGAAGATGCCGAGCCAGAAGATCGTCGCGGCCATGGAGAGGATGATCGGCGTCAGGTCGAACCGCCTGATGGGTCCCAGCTTCAGGACATAGGAAATGTTCACGATGAAGACGAGGCCGAATCCGATGAGGAAGACCACCGTCTGGTGACGGTAGTATAAGCCCTTCTCCCGGAGCGTCCGGATGAGTACGAGTATCGCGGACAGCATCACACCGTAGGAATAGGCGCAATGTACCCAGAACCACGGGCCCAGTTCCTTGGCTATCACGGGGAAGGCGCCCTGGCTGTCGAGCGAGAAGGAATGCCTCACCAAGCCCAGGATGGGATCGAGCCAGACCAGGACCGAGGTCGCGAGGGGGACGATGAGGGCGGGAACTGTGTTCCGCAGGGTCAGGAACCGATCCTTGCCCGAGAAGCGCAGGACCATGGCCAGGCAGGTAAGCGGGACCATCGAAAACGCGAGGTACTGGAGGTTGGCCCAGAACAGCTTGGTCGGAAGGTCGTTGCCGGCTATCTCAAGCGCGTTCGCTCCCGCCCATAGCGCGCTCACGAGGCTGCACAGAGTCAGTTCCCTCGCGCCGGGGGTCCGCCAGCGGGAGAATCCGTAGACCGACAATCCCAGGCTCATCAGCATGGAAGCGGCGAGAGGAATCAGGTAGGGAACATAATGGAACTGGATATTCTGCCGCCTTCTTTCAGCGTTTCGCATATCCATGGTAACTCCATTGATTCTCGCCCACAAGCATTTCCCGGAGTATTCCGCCGCATTCTTCCCCGAAGTCCCGAGGCATGGCGGTGGTTCCAAATGCGTCGGCGCGGCAGTATATTCGCTGTGGAGGATAAAAATGGAAATTGTCAATTCCGAGCTTTTGTCCCGCGGCGTCGCTCTCCTTTTGAACGAAGCCTTCGCCGGTCCTTCGGGCAAGGGCAGCTGGTTCACCGACGAGGATCCCGAATCGGGGTTGCTCGGCACCCTGGAAAGACTCTCCGCGGCGGAAGCATCCGTCCCGCTGACGCCCGGCGACGCGGCGACTGCGGCTTCCCACGCGTCCCATGTCCGCTACGCCCTCCATCTGGCCAACAGGGCGATGAAGGGCGAGAACCCATATCGCGACGCGGACTGGAAGGGCAGCTGGGCCGCGACAACCGTAAGCGGAGAGGAATGGAAGGAACTCAAGGCATCCCTCCGCGCCGAATTCGAGAACCTCAAGACCGCGATATCGGATCCCGCCATATGGAGTTCGGACATGAGGGTATTCGGCATGATGGGCAATATCGCCCATTCCGCCTGGCATCTCGGCGCCCTGCGCCAGGCCCTGGGCCTGGTGGAGACGCCGGCTCCCGGGGGGAAGGAATAATGCTGACCCGGAGGCTGGATGAAGCCAGGGAAGCCTGGAAGAACAAGGACCAGGCCGCGGCGAAGAAGGCCCACATGCCCGCCGGCTTCGCCGTAGAGCAGCATACGACGGGCCGGGGCAAATACATCAAGAGCGTGATCTACGGAGGGCTGGACGGGACGATCACCACCTTCGCCGCGGTCGCCGGAGTCGCGGGCGCGGCCCTCTCCCCGGGCGTCGTCCTCATCATGGGACTGGCCAATCTCGTGGCCGACGGACTGTCGATGTCCATAGGCGACTATCTCTCCTCCAAGAGCGAAGCCGAGTACGAGGCCGCCGAGAGGGCCAGGGAAGCCTGGGAAGTCGAGAATTATCCCGAGGGCGAGAAGAAGGAGCTGGTGGAGATCTATGAAGCCAGGGGGATGTCGCATGACGACGCGATGTCGGTGGGCGAGATCATCTCCAAGGACAGGAAGGCCTGGGTCGACACGATGATGGTGGAGGAGCTGGGCATCATGCCCAATGACGAGTCGCCGGTGGGGAACGCCCTCGCCACCTTCCTCTCCTTCGGGATTTTCGGGTTTCTGCCCATCGCGGCCTACGTGCTGGCGCTCTTCATCCCCTCCCTCGAAGCGGTCCGCTTCCCCCTGGCCTGCGGGCTCACGGGAGCCACCCTCTTCGGGCTCGGGGCGTTCAAGACGTCCATAACGGGCAAGAGCTGGTTCGTGTCGGGCCTGGAAATGCTCCTGGTAGGGGGCATAGCAGCGGTGGCGGCCTACGGCATGGGCCTGCTTCTGGGCGGCCTGGCGTGATTCGCCCTCTGCGCTCATGTCCCTCGGCCGGTCTTGAGGCTTCCGATTCGCTCACGCAAGGAGAAAGGTCATGAAAAAGGCATGTGTCCTGCTGGCTGAAGGCTTCGAGGAAGTCGAAGCCCTCACTCCGGTCGACTACCTGAGACGAGCCGGCATCGAAGTCACTGTCCTGGGACTGGGCGGACTCAAGGTAGCTGGCGCCCACGGCATCGTCGTTTCCGCCGACGCCATCCTCGAGGGAAGCCCGGTGGGGATTGTCTATGACGCGGTCATCGTGCCGGGAGGCCTGCCGGGATCGAAGCATCTGGCCGAAAGCCGGGAAACGAGGGACCTCATCGAACGCCACTTCGAGGCCGGCAGGGTTGTGGCGGCTATCTGCGCGGCTCCCGCCCTCGTCCTCCACGAAGCCTGCGGGATCCTCGCGGGCAGGCGCTTCACTGGCTATCCGGGCACCGAAGTCAAGGTAAAAGGAGCTTTCGCCTCATCCGACAGGGTTGTCGTCGACGGGAACCTGATCACGTCCAGGGCCGCCGGCACGCCGTGGCCAGGAAGATCGCCGAAAGCCTGCTTCTAAAGCGCTGAGCTCCGGCTCCGGCCCGTACCGGGATCCGCGCTTGGAGTCTTGCCCACGCCCGGACCAGGACTCGCGCCCGGGCCTGGCTTGGCGCCCGGGCGGATGTGCCTGAGGATGCCCTTGCCGTCCAGCGTATAGACATCTTTTTTCTGCGGGATGAAGAAGTACACAAGCCCGCCGACGAGGAGATGGAGGTAGTACACGCTGAAGCGCCAGATGAGGACGGCGCTCATCGTCGCGGCGGGCTTGCCTGTCAGCGCGCTCAGGACGAGGATGTAGGAAGCCTCTATGCTCCCCACTCCCCCCGGCGTCGGTATGAAGAGGGAGACAAGGCCGCAGAGGACGAAGGAGATGAGGAATTCAGGAATGGGCGGGGGCATTCCCGTGAGCACGCTGAGAGGTATATAGAGCGCCGTGGCCCACAACGCCTGGTCGATCATGAAGATCAGGATGTCGAGAATCATCGTGCCCATGTTGTGGCTCCAGAGGACCTTGAATCCATCGCCCAGTCCCCGGCTCCACACCGAAATCTTCTTGGCCCACTGGGGCTCTTTCGAGAACCTTGCGACAAGCTTTCCCAACCCCGATTTTCCAATCCTCATCGCGAGCGACCCGAGGAGGTGGGGATTCATGAACCCCAGCACCAGGACGAGGGTCGCAAGGACGGTGATGAGCATGCCCGCGCCTAGGAGGAAGGCGCCCTTGCCGAGCATGGACATCATGCCTATTCCCTTGTGGAAGAAGATCACGACGATGAAGAGCTGCACGAGATTGCTCTCGATGAGCCTGGAGAAGACGACATTCGAGGACACGGTGGAATCCAGGCCGAGCCTGGAAAAATGGAGGACCTGGAGGGGCTGGCCGCCGACGGAACCGGGCGTGATATTGGAGAAAAAATAGCCTATGATGTTGTTGTAGAGCCCGTCCCTGAACGAAGCCCTGATATTGAATTTGCTGAAGACCAGCTGGTATCGGAAGCTGTCGATGACGTAAATGGCGACGATCAGCAGGAAGGGCAGGATGACGGTAAGGGGCGAGGCGGCATTGAAGGCCTTGCGCAGCTCGCCGAAGTCGACGAGGAGCCCCATGAGGACGTTGATCAGCAGGCTGATGAAGAGGGCGAAGGAGATATTCCTCAGTAGCCTTCGGGATGAGCTTTTTCCATCTGCCTTCAGCGCGCCGCCGGAGTCCATGTTTGAAATATACAACGATCTATGGTAGCTTCGACAAGTAGTTCGCGAATGGAGGCATGTATGAAGATCGGAAAGTTTTTCGGCGTTCTGGCCGCGCTCTGCTGCCTGATGGCGTTTCCCTTGTCCGCGTCGGCCGAGGGCATGGAATTCACGTTCCACGGAGTCAGGCTCAACGGGGTGCTCCTGAGCCCCATCCCCCTGCCCACGGGAGCCGATGTCGAAGTGCTGCTTCCCCTCCCCGCCGAAGGGCTTCTCTTCACGTTCAGGCTGGCCGGAGGCTACGAGGACAGGATGATCCTTCGCGACGACGCCGACGGGAGCCCGATCGCCAAGCCCGCGTCCTTCGACGAGGCCCAGTGGTTCCACTGGCCCAATGTCGAGGCGGACACCGGTGTTCTCTACAGGCTGCCCTCAGGCGTTTCAGGCTCCAGGATCGAACTCTTCGGCCTGGTCCGGGGGCGCTACGAGAGCAATTCCCCCGGGCTGGACAGCTCGCGCTTCCCCGACGCCCGGAGCCTGGCGGCTCTGTCTCTCCTGGCCGGCGCGGGCATGGACGCCGTCTACAAGAGCCCGCGCCGCTTCATGAGCGGCTATGCGGGCGAGATTTCCTTCGAATATGCCCCCGCCGCGTTCGGCTTTGCCGGTGGCACCGATTTCTTCAGGGTTTCGGGGGCTCTCGAGGGGTATCTGCCCCTCTTCTCTTCGGGCAAGGGCGATCTGGACGCCATCTCCCTCTACGCGGCGGGCTACCTCGCGGGAGACTTCGCCGGCGGGAATGAAATACCCCTCTATGTCCTGACGGGCTTCGGAGGCCGCTCCCTTCGCGACGGACTGGGCAACTCCATCCGAGGCTACCAGCCCTGGGGATACGAGGCCACGACCAAGGCCGAAGCCAGCCTCGACCTGCGCCTCGCGGGACCCGGTCTTTTCGGCAAAGCGGGCTTGAGGCCGATGGCTTACCTCTTCGGCGACGCGGGCTATTTCGGCGGCCTCTACGACTGCCCCGCCATCGCGGACAAGAACGGCCTCCTGCTGTCCGCGGGCGCCGGCCTGGCCCTCAATGTCTTCGACTTCGTCTATGTCGGCGCCCGCGCCGGGTATAGATTCCCGGTCGACGATCCGCTTCAGGACATATATTTCCCCGGAGGCGAAACCTTTTTCTGGGACATCACCTTCCTCCTGCATTTCTGATGCGGGGGCTAGGCGGGGTGGAAATTTTGCTTTTTCTATATTGCCTTATCGATATATATAGTGTAGTATGATGGGTGCCCGGTCCGTGTGGCCCGGGAAAATCCATAGGAGGGAAATCGCATGAACCGTAAACTCATCGCATTCCTCGCCGTTTTTGCGCTCGCGGGCTCGGCGGCCTTCGCGCAGACCGCGACCAAGTATTTCGTGGCCCATCAGGGTGGCTATGTCGGCGCCGCCACCGTTACCGTGGGAAAATCCGGTGAAGTCCTCTCGGCCGATCTCGAAGAGTGGCAGGGTCCGGGCGGCTGGGCGGAGAATAATTCCGCCGACGGCAAATCCATCGTCGATGGCGCCGTCGTCCGCACCCCCGATCCCTTCGCCAATCTCTCCAGCACCGATCCCGAAATCAAGGGCTACATGTTCTATATCCTGAACGACCCCACCGGCAAAGGTCCAGGCGTCTGGTCGCAGTTCACCCCCGGCGCCAAGGGCTTCACGAGACCGGCCCGCCAGTATGAGCGCGACTTCGAAGGCCTCATGTCCAATCCCCTCCGCGCCGCGGCCTATGTCAAGGCGGCCAGGGAGGGCAAGCTCGTCAACGTGAAGATCGAAGGCACCAAAGTCGTCGTGGGCAAGAAAGCCTCCGAAACCGTGCACTACGGCGCCATGAACAAGGCCGACAAGAACGCCACCTACATGCCCCTCACCAAGGATTCCATCGGCTACCGCTACAACAACCTGGCCACTCTGGATTTCTTCAAATCCAATCCCGCGGCCGACTTCGGCGCCGCCACGCTCCAGAAAGTCAGGATCGCCGTGCTCGAGAACAAAAACGTCGATGCCGGCGCCAATGCCGCCGTCTATGTCGCCGCCGAGGACAGCGTGTATGTCATGGCCGACGCGGTTACCGGAGCCACCTATTCCGACTTCCAGCACTACTCCCTCGAACTCCAGACCGCCTACAAGATGGCGATCGCCGACGCTCTCGTGAAGTTCTGAAAAACATGAGCCGACACATGGGGCCGGATTCCGGCCTCATGAGGCTAATGAAAAGGGGCTGTCCAGGATCTGGGCAGCCCCTTTTCATCGGATGAGCTCGGAAATTCGGTAATGCCGGCAGTGGGACTTGAACCCACACGCCCTCGCGAGCAGCAGATTTTGAGTCTACCGTGTATGCCATTTCACCATGCCGGCCCGGCACATCCTTGTACTATATACGCCGGGGCTAGTCAATATGAATGAATTCCGCCCTTGCGGACAGCGTTTTCTCCGGTTAGAATAATACTTTACTGCGGGAAGCGGGAATTCCCTTCGCCAAGGAGAGTAGCAGGATGAATCCGGTACAGATCTGGGGCATGGACATCGTTCGAGGCTTCCAGAGCTTTTTCGGGCCGGCGATGCTGGGACCGATGAAAGCCGTCACCTTCCTGGGCTCGGAAATTTTCGCCCTGGCCGCTTTGCCTCTCATCTACTGGTGCGTGGACAGGAAGAAGGGCGCCCGCATCGGGATAGTCGTCCTGTTTTCCGCGTTCAGCAACCTCTGGTGCAAGCTGCTTTTCGCGCAGCCCCGCCCCTACGACTTCGACCCTTCCGTCCAACTGGCCTTTGATCCGACCTCGGCCTTTCCTTCCGGCCATGCCCAGACGAGCATCACGTTCTGGGGCGCGATGCTCGGTGTCCTTCGCGGACCCATTAGAATCGCGGCCTTCATCGTCATCCCCCTCCTCGTCGGCCTCTCGCGCGTCTACCTGGGAGTGCATTTCCCCACCGATGTCCTGGGAGGCTGGGCCTTGGGCGGACTCATCCTCATTCTCTTCAATGCCTTCAGCGCCAGGATCGAAGTCCTCCTCGGGGGCTTGAACCTGCAGCTGAGGCTGATAGTGATTTCCCTCGTCGCCCTGGGCATGAACGCCCTGATGCCTTCGGATACGATGCTTTCCGGGGCTTTTTTCGGAAGCGCGGCCGGTTTCGCTCTGGCGAGCAGGAATCTCCGCTTCGATTCGCGCGGGAGCATGGCACAAAAAGCCCTCCGCTATATCGTCGGCATCGCCTTCACCCTCGTCCTCTACCTCGGCCCCAAGCTTTTCCTGGACGACGCCTTCCCCTCCCAGCAGGCCCTGGTGCGCTTCCTGCGCTATGCCCTCGTCGGGATATGGGTGGCCTATGGGGCGCCATGGTGCTTACTCAAGATGAAGCTGATAAAGCTGGAGAGGGGCGTCGTGGAGACTCCTTCGCACGGCGAGGGCTATTCGGCCAGCGTGTAGCCGGTATCGGTCAGCGTGAACAGGGTATTCGTTCCCTTGCTCAGGTAAACTTTATTCCCCTCGTCGATGAAGATGGCGTGGATGCCCGGGAGGCTCTCGACGAGCTTCATGCCTTTTTCGATGCCGAGCGCGAAAATCGATGTCGAGAGGGCGTCGGCGTCTATGCTCCTGGCGGCGATGATGGATACCGACACGAGGCCGTTTTTGACAGGATAGCCTGTCTTCGTATCCAGGATATGATGATAATGGATGCCGTCCTCGATGAAGAAACGCTCGTAAATGCCCGAGGTCACCACCGTCATGCCGCCGCCCGTCACGAGCCCTATATAGTCGCCCCTGTCCGATCGCGGATCCTGCACGCCGACGCGCCAGGCTGAGCCGTCCTTCTTCTTCCCGTACACGAGGACATTGCCCCCGAGGTCGGCCACGGCGGCCTTCACCCTGTGCTCGGACAGGATCCTGCCCACCTCGTCCGCCGAGTAGCCCTTGGCGATGGCTCCCAGGTCTATCCTCATCCCCGCGTCCCGAAGCCTGACGGTGAGTTTTTTCGCGTCGAGTTCGATCCTGCCGTAATCGATGAGGGTGAGTGCGGCGGCGATTTCACCCTTCCGCGGGACTTTGGCGTAATCCGTGCCTATGTTCCAGAGCTTCACGAGGGGGCCGACCGTCGGGTCGAAAGCTCCGCCCGTCAGTTTCGCGTACTCGATGGCCTTGGAGATGACCCAGAAGGTGTCCGCCGATACCTTAACCGGGGCTCCGCCCGCCGCGGCGTTGACCGCGGCGATTTCGGTGCCGTCCTTGTTGGCGCTCATTCTGTCCTCGATCTGCCCGAGGCGCCTGAATATTTCGTCGGCCGTTTTCGCCGATCCGCCCTCCAGTATCCGTATGGAGCAGACCGTTCCCAGCACGAAGTCGGTCCTGGATATTTCGCTCTGGGCGGCAGGCGCGCAGGCTGAGAAGGCCAGGATCGCTATCGCTGTAAGAAGGAATTGTTTCATGGCTACGTTCCTCGCGATGGGTTTCAGGGTGACAATTCCCTGCCGATCGTCGTGCGCGCCCCGTGGCCGGGGAAGACGACAGTCTCGGGAGGCAGGGAGGAAAGCCGTGAAAGGCTTGATTCCAGTGCGTGGGGATCGGCGTCCGGGCCGTCGCTCCGTCCCACGCCGTCCCTGAAAAGGGTGTCGCCGGAAATGAGGATCCCCGACTCCTTGTCGTAGAGACAGATGGAACCGGCGCTGTGGCCGGGAGTATGGAGGACGGTGAAGCCCGTGCCGGGAATCGTGTCGCCCTCCCGGAGGAGGATGGTCGGCTCCGGAAGTCCTCCCCAGTAGCTGTCGAAAAAGCTCGGCGCCTTGATGGCGTCGAAGAGTATCCTGTTGGTTTTTTCGCCCTCGGCTCCCAGGTAGCGCGCGTCGAGAGGATGGATGGCGATGCCCGGGGGGGAGTCCTTCCATTTTTCCAGGAGGGCGGGAAGGGCGGCGGTGTGGTCGAGATGTCCATGAGTCAGGACGATCAGGGAAATCCCGATTCCCTTTTCATCCAGGAAGCGGAGGATCCTGTCGGCGGAATCGCCCGGGTCCACCAGGAAGCCTGTCTCGCCCGACAGGACCGCGTAGACGTTTTCGCCTATCGGTCCGACCATCAGGCGTTCGATGCGCGATGTCACTCGCCCTGTTCCTTTTCCTGGGCCTGGTCGCCGCGCTTCTTGGCGGGCTTGATCTCGATGGTCCTGCCCTTGAAGGCGGCGCCGTCCGATGCCGCGATGATCTTTTCGGCAAGGATTTCCGGGACATCGAGGAATGAATAGTTGTCGAAGAGATGGACCCTGCCCAGATCGTCGTTGGTGAGTCCCGTCTTTTCGCATATCAGGGTGCGGAGCTCCTGGGGTCTCAGCCTCTGGCGCTTGCCCATCGAGACGAAGAGGGGAACCATGCCTTCGGCGCTTTTCTGCGGCTCCGACCTTCTGCGGGCATCTGGCTGCTCGCCCGGGTTCGGGGCCTTGGCCGTTCTGGGAGCGGGCGCCTGCCTGGCGGAGGGAGCCTGTCTCGCTGCGGGAGCCTGTCTCGCGGAGGGCGCGGCTTTCGCCGCGGGCGCCTGCCTGGGGGCTGCGGCTTCTCTCGGGGCTCTGGATGGAAGGCTGATGGGTTTCGGGGCTTGGGTCCGGGTCATTCCGGCTGCGCGCAAGATCAGCAGGGCTGCCGAGTAGAAGCGCAGATGAAGGGGGATGCGCTTCCTGAAAATCGACCGCACCATGGTGAGCATGGCGGGGTCGGACGGCGAGCTGAGTTCGGCGAGGATACCGTCGAGGAACGCGTTCAGGGCTTCCTCGGGGATTTTGTTCGGTTCTGATTCATTGGGCAC
>CAZRYP010000042.1:621-13062 GCA_964604295.1 uncultured Treponemataceae bacterium | reverse complement strand
CCCCTGCGCCCCCGAGGGAATCGCCTCCGAAAAGGACGAGACGGGATCGGATCTGTCCGCATCAGGCGGGATCGACTCCAGCGCTTCGGGGCGGGATTTCTGGACGGGCGCGGGGGGAATACCCGACGAAACGGGACTTGCGCTCGTGAGGCTCAGGGAGGGGGAGGCTCCCATGGATGCCTTGCTGTTCGCCTCCTCCGGGAAAAGCGGAGCGATTGACTCACCCAAGCTCATAGGCCTTCTCGGGGAAATGACCGAGGAAGGGCTCTGGCCCCTTTCGGAGCCGCCGCTGTGGGAGGAAGGGTTCAGGTGGAAGGCTTCAGCCTCGAAGCCCCTGCACAGGAAACGGGAGGGAGGCTGTGGGCCGGATCAATGGGAAGTCGGCGAATCGGGTTCCCAGAGCCCCGGAAGAGCTGCCGCCGGCTTGGCGGGCGGAGCCGCCAAAAGAAGGAAGTGATCAGGATACTGAGACTTTCCTGCAATCGTCCGCGGTATTGGCGCTATCAGTCCTTTATGAAGCTCTCCAGCTCATGTTTTGGCAGGGCGCCCACCTTCTGCTTCACGATCTGGCCGTCCTTGAAGAGGAGGAGAGTCGGGATGGATATAATGCCATACTGGGAGGCGATGTCGCCTTCGTCGTCGACGTTCACTTTCCCTACCTTGATCTTGCCAGGATTGGCTTCGGCTATCTGCGCGATCGAAGGAGCTATCATCCTGCAGGGCATGCACCATTCCGCCCAAAAATCCACGAGGACAGGGATCTTCGATTCGAGCACTTCGGCTTGGAAGTTGGCTGTGGTAAGGGTTACTTCGACGCTCATGACGGCTCCTTGGAAACTTGATAGGCGTTTTTCCGATTGGTGTTGGCTCACCTATAGTATAGCCAATATCCATGAAGGCGGTCAAATGGCCCGGAGCCCCGAATGAGCCGGTACCTCGCCGTCGGCAGGCTTGCGCCGGCGGGAAATACCGCAGATACTTGACTAAGAAATAATAAACACACATAGCGGAAGGAGCCACATGCCATGAAAGAAAGCGCCAGCGGCTGGACTTTTTCTCGGATCGGCGGCGTCGACCAGGTGGTCATCAGGAATGGAGCCGATATCGCGAGGCTGGACAAGCTGGATCAGAAGCTCTGGGCCGTCCTGGCCATGCCGTCTCGGCAGCCCGTCGTCCATGAAACCCTCGACTATCTGGATGCCGACAAGGACGGCAAGATCAGAGTCCCCGACATACTCCGCACCATAGGGGAGTTGAAAGGCTCGCTTGCGAACCTCGATGTCCTCTTCGAGCAAAACGGCCACATCGCGATGGACCAGCTGGGCAGGGAAGACCTTCGCGGCGTGGTTGCCGGCGTCCTGGAGAGCGCTTCAGGCGAAGCGCTGCCGAAGGGCGCCGCGGCTGGCTATGCCAAATCCCCCGCCATCGACCTGGCTGCCCTGGACAAGGCGATCGGCGCTTTTTCCGCGCTGCCCTTCAACGGGGACGGAGTGATCGTGCCCGCGACGGCCGAGGAGGAGGGGTCGAAGGAACTGATAAGCGCCCTCATGGAGTCCGGCTACGCCGTCATCGACGCGAGCGGCCAGCCCGGCATCGACGCCGCGGGCCTCGACAGGTTTCTCGCCGATGTGGAGGCGTACGTCGCCTGGAAAAAGGAAGCCGAATCCCACCTTGGGCTTTTCCCCTCCGACGAAGAAGGAAGGAAAGCCGTCGATCTTTTCGTCAAGATCCGCGATCCCATGGGCGATTACTTCACGCGTTGCCGCGTTCTGGCCATGGCGGGTTCCTCCTCGGCCCTCGAAGCCCTCGCGTCGCTCATGGCCTCCATCCTCTCGCGCAACCTTCCCGAGGACTCGGAGGAGCTGTCCAGACTGCCCATAGCCCTCCCCAACGCCGATTGCCTGCTCCATCTCGATGGAGCTCTTCACCCCTCCTTCGGAAAGGCCGTATCGGAATTCTTCGGCATGGCGGGGAAGGGCGCATTGAAAGCCGCCAAGGCCGTATCCCAGACGGAGTGGGAGGATCTGGAGGCGCGGATGGACGCTTACGCAAACTGGCTCGGAAGAAAGCCGTTGCAAGCCCTCTGCGTCCTGTGTCCGCGCTATCTCGATCCCGGATTCGGCAAGGACGCGGCTGGCGCTCTGCGCGGGCTCATGGAGAAGGATTCCGCCATGGCGGAGAAGGCCGCCTTGCTCAAGGAGCTCAGGACTATCATTCTCCTCAAGAGGGATTTTCTCCAGATTCTCGGCAATTTCGTGAATCTCGACGAGTTCTACATCCGCAAGCGCGGCCTGTTCAGGGCGGGCAGGCTCTTCCTCGACGGGAGGGAGCTGGAGCTCTGCCTCGACGTCCGCAACGCCGCCGCCCACTCGAACATGGCTGGACTTTCCTCGATGTATCTCGTCTACTGCGATCTCTCGCAGAAGGATGGCAGGAAGATGGCTATCGTCGCGGCCCTCACCGCTGGCGACGCGGACAACATCTTCGTTGGAAGGAACGGCATCTTCTACGATTCCGAAGGCGCCGATTGGGATGCGGTGATCACCAAGATAGTGGCCCAGCCGATCAGCATAAGGGAAGCCTTCTTCAGTCCCTATAAACTGCTGATACGGACAGTCGAGGAATTCGCGATGAAGCGCGCGGCCGCAGCCGAAGCGGCCAACATGGACAAGGTGAAGGGCGCGGCCCAGACGACCGCGCAGGTGGGCAAGCCCGAGGTCAAACCCGAGCTTCTCGTTCCCAAAAAAATCGATGTGGGAACCGTGGCGGCCATCGGTGTCGCCCTGGGCAGCATCGGCGCAATGATCACGGGCATCCTGGGCATTTTCTTCGGACTAGGGGCATGGATGCCCGTCGGCATCGCGGGCGTCTTCCTACTCATCTCCGGACCTTCGATGATCCTGGCGTACATGAAGCTTCGTAAGCGAAATATCGGTCCCTTGCTCAACGCCGAGGGCTGGGCCATCAACGGCAAGCTCAGGATAAACGTGCCTTTCGGCGCCACCTTGAGCCATCTGGCTTCCCTGCCCGTTGGGGCAAACCGTCTGCTGAAGGACCCCTTCGCCGAAAAGAAGAAGCCATGGGCGCTCTATGTCGCGCTTCTCGTCGTCATCGCCCTTGCCATCGCCTATTTCGCCGGATGGCTTGGACCGATTTTCGGATGACAGGTTCGAAATCGAAGCCGCTCGGATTCTTGTTCTGCTGACTGTTCGGCGTATTTTCGTAGGTCGTCCTAGATACGCTCTGCCTGGGGAGGTTTTGTTTTTCGCCCAGGCCCGGTCATATTGATATTTCGCCCTTTGCCGTCTGCCACGATATGTACCAGGATGCCTACAGCAAGGTCATGCTCGACGGTTTTCTCCGCGGCCCCGACAACATTCTCGATATGATGAAGCTTTCCTGGGAAAGTCCCAGCCTCAAAGCCGCCTTGTCGCCCAAATACCTGCGAAAGGGATCTTGTGACATCGAAAGCGCCCATCCTCCCTCCAACAGCGCCGCCACCTGGTTCAACCTTCATGAGCCGGTGACCAAAAACCGGATCGTCGGCATCGGGGTCGATGCGGCTTTAAGTCCAGCGATCGAAGTCTGGGGAAAGGGCGAATGCTGGTTCGACGACT
Source organism: uncultured Treponemataceae bacterium (assembly GCA_964604295.1). Lineage (GTDB taxonomy): Bacteria > Spirochaetota > Spirochaetia > Treponematales > Rectinemataceae > CAZRYP01. The sequence goes on along the minus strand of CAZRYP010000042.1, from coordinate 9,445 downwards.
CGCCCCAGGCAAGACTCACCCGAGGCCTGGCATACCTTTATTCGACAAGGTGATGCTGTTCGGCTAAGCGATGCCCACGCGCCGGCCGATTGAACCAGCCGCAGTCATGGCTTTCCTTAACCTTCCCCAAGGCGACGCGCCAGCGCCTGAATATTGCCTTGGCCGTCATGTTCTTGGGCGATCTGCTTCCTAATACCATCAGGGTCTTGTTGAAAAATCCCGGCACGACGAGGGCTTTTCCCGCGAAAGCGCCCTGTAGGGCCGTCTCCGCCACTTGGGCAGGTTCCTTCGATGAGAGGCGGCCTAAAAAGCCTTGTGAGTTCGTCTTCTCCCTGATCGCCTCGCTCGTGTAGATTCCTCCAGGCGTGAGGGCGGTGACCGAGATGCCGAGGGGAGAGAGTTCGTGCCTGAGGGCTATGCTCCAGTGGAGAAGAAAAGACTTGCTCGCGGCATAGACCGCAAAGAGCGGCATGGGGTAGAAGGCCGCCAGGCTCGCGACGGTGAGGATTCTGCCTCCGCTCGCGGCGAGTCTTTCGACGAGGCCGTAGGTGATGGCCATGGTGGCCTGAATGTTTACGTCGACGACCCTCCGCTGGAATTCTATGGGGATGCGATCGAAAAGGCCGTTGTCGCCTATGCCCATGTTGTTGACGAGGAGGGAGACGGGTCTCCCGTCGGAGAGAGCGAAGGCGAGAAATTCTTGCTGGGCGCTTGCCGTGGAGAGATCCAGCTCGAGAGCGAAGACGATCGAACCATAGAGACGGCGCAGATCCTCCGCGAAGACAGGCAGACCTGTTCCTGGAAGGGCGACTAGTATGAGATTCCAGCCTTTGGTCGATAATGATTCGGCGAAGGCCTTCCCCAGGCCATGGCTTGCGCCGGTGACGACGGCGAACTCAGCCGCTTTTTCCATAGCTTTTACTCCGTATTAAAACAACTGTTTGAAACCTGTGCTTCAATATATCTCGCCCTTGGTAAAATGTCAAACATTGTTTTAAACTGACGTATTAAACACAACTTGACGCGAGCCTGCGTTTCTGTTATTTTTTTTATGACATCATGCGGAGGTGCGGGATGAATGCCTGTTCGTTGAAGGGGAAGCGCTGCGTCGTCACGGGGGCGACATCGGGCATCGGCTATGCCACGGTCGAGGCGCTCCTGGGGCTGGGAGCCGAACTGGTCTTCGTCGGGCGCGATCCGGAGCGGACGGCCGCGGCAACCAAGGCTTTTGAGAGCGTCGCGGGGAAGGCGGGAGCGCCTCCCCCGCGACAGGAGCTCGCCGATCTGAGCATCATGGCCGAAGTGGCCGATCTCGCCTCGCGTCTCGCCGATTCAGGCAAGCCTATCGACGCTCTCGTGAACTGCGCCGGCGTCTACACCGCAAAAAGAACGCTCACGGCGGAAGGCCTGGAGACGCAGTTCGCCGTCAACCACCTCGCTCCCTTCCTCCTCACGACAAAACTTCTGCCTTCGATGAGCGCCGGCTCCAGGATCGCGACCGTCAGTTCGGGTTCGCATTACTTTGGATGGATGCGTTGGAATGATCCCAGTCTCAGGGGACACTATTTGGGTCTCTGGGCTTACGAACAGTCGAAACTGGCCAACGTGCTCTTCTCCTACGAACTCGCCCGCAGGCTGGATGCTGGCGCGCCTAAGGCGGGATCGGGGGAAGGAAGACCGACGGTCTTCGCCATTGATCCAGGCCTCGTCAACACCGATATGGGCCAGAAGCACGCGCAGGGCCTCACCGGGCTTTTCTGGAGCGTGAGGAGGAGGGGCGGCACGAGTCCGGCTCGGCCGGCTTCGGGGATAGCCGCGCTCCTTTCTTCGCCGGAAGCGGCGGGACGAACGGGGCTGTACTGGCGCGACGCCGTTCCGCTGCGATCGTCCCGCCGCTCCTACGACGTGGCCGCCGCGCGCCGGCTCTGGGATTTGAGCGAAGCGATGGTGGAGAAGGCGCTCGGCGGCGGCCAAGGGGTAAACAATGCCTGAGAAAAACGAAGAGGGCACCAGGGAGAGAATCCTTGCCGCCGCTATCGACATCATAGAGAAGAAGGGCATCGAGGCCGCAACGGCCAGAGCCATTTCGGCGGAGGCGAAGGTCAATCTCGCGGCCATCAACTATCACTACCGAACGAAGGACGCCCTCATGGCGGCAGCCATGGCCGCTTCATGGAAGAACGCTCTCGAGGATCTTCAGGGCTTCCTGAACGTTCAGCCATGGGATCCCAAGGCTGAAATCCTGGAAATCGCCACCTATCTCCGTCTAGGAGCCCTGCGTTATCCGACCGTGACGCGGCTCCATTTTTTAGGCGCGCTGGACGGCGGCCGCGCGGACGCTTCCCTGTCGTCATCGCGCGCGGGATCGTACTTCTGGGAATTCGTCGCCGAATGCGAGCGCCGCGTGGCCGCTACCCTCGGCATCGATCCTGGCTGGGAGCTCAGGGTGCGCACCGAGGCGCTCTTCGCCGCCATGGTCTGTCCCGCCGTAGCCCCCGGAGTCATCTCCTCGCCATCGGCGGGGAAGAGCGAAGAGGATTGCGTCGCTCTGCTCGTGGATGATTATTTCGATGCCATTCTGCGCGTTGCCAATCGACGCGGACAAATTGACTAAAAGGAAAGATTTCTTTATGATTAAGTAATCTTAATTATTTAAGGATCTTACCTTGCCCAAGGAAACTGAATTTCTGGAGACGATGGGGGAGTGGGCCAGGGTGGTCATGCGCCACTCGATGCACGGCCTTGTCCATTACGCGAAGGAGAATGGGCTGTCGATGTCGCAGACCGTCGCCCTCTTCAAGATCAAGAGAAACCGACGCTGCGGCGTCGCCGATGTCGGCGAGGACCTCCAGGTGTCGAGCGCCGCCGCGAGCCAGATGCTGGACCGGCTGGTCCAGCAAGGTTTTATCCAGCGTAGCGAAAATCCCGAAGACAGGCGCGGCAAATGCCTCACCCTGACCGACAAGGGGCAGGCCTTCCTCCAGAAGGGCATCCATGCGCGCCAGCGCTGGATCAGGGACCTCGTCGATTCCCTGTCGTTGGAGGAAAAGAGCGCCGCGAACGAAACCATAGCCATGCTCGTAGGAAAGGCCAGGGCTCTCGAAGGCGGCGTGAAGAATCCCCACTGCGAGGGAGAGGAAACCATACACCCATGATGCGATTGATGCGTTACTTGAAGCCTTATCTGGCTTCGATCGCCCTCATTGTCGCCCTGCTATTCCTCCAAGCCAACGCCGATCTGGCGCTGCCCGACTACATGTCGAGGATCGTGAACACGGGCATCCAGCAGGGCGGCATCGAAGATTCCCTGCCCCAGGCGATGGGCGGGACCAAGTTTGACATGGTCCTCAAGCTCACCTCCCCGGAGGAGGGCGCCGCCATCCTCGCGGCCTACGATCGCTTCGAACCGGGTTCTGAAGCCCACCAGGCTCTCCTCAAAAAATATCCCAACGCGGGCAGCGAGCCTCTCTATATCCTGAAGAAGGTTGACGCGACGACGAGGAGCCGCCTCAACGCGCTGATGGTGGGCGCGATATCATCCAGACTGACGGACATCGATCCTTCCATCGTCGGTCAGATGGGCATCCAGGCCGTCAAGGGCGAATACGAAAGGCTGGGCATGGATACCGTCGCCCTGCAGACCTCCTATATTCTTTCGATAGGCGGCCTCATGCTTCTTCTGACCCTCCTTTCCGTCGTCGCCACCGTCATCGTCGGCTTCCTCGGGGCGCGCACGGCGGCGGGTTTCGCCCGCGATTTGCGCGTGAATCTCTTCAGTAAGGTCGAGAATTTCTCCTTCGCCGAACTGGACAAGTTTTCCACCGCCTCGCTCATCACGCGTTCGACCAACGACATCACTCAGATGCAGATGGTCACGGTCATGGGACTGCGGATGTTCTTCTACGCGCCGATCATCGGCATAGGCGGCGTCATAAGGGCGACGGGCAAGGCTTCCTCCATGTGGTGGATCATCGCGCTGGCGGTGTCCATCATCCTCGGCATCATCGCGGTCGTTTTCGCGATAGCCCTGCCCAAGTTCAAGAGCATCCAGAAACTCATCGACAAGCTCAACCTCGTCGTGAGGGAGAACCTTTCGGGCATGATGGTCATCCGCGCCTTCGCCATGCAAGGCGAGGAGGAGAAGCGTTTCGACAGGGCAAACAAGGACCTGACGGGAACGATGCTCTTCGTGACGCGGGTCATGGTCGTCCTCATGCCCCTCATGATGCTCATCATGAACCTCGTGTCCCTCCTTATCGTCTGGACGGGGGCGAAAGAAGTCGCCCTTTCGCAGATAAGGGTCGGCGACATGATGGCGTTCATGCAGTATGCCATGCAGATATTCTTCGCCTTCATCATGCTCTCGATGATGTTCATCATCCTGCCGAGAGCCTCGGTTTCGGCCGACAGGATAGCGGAAGTGCTCGCCACCGAACCGAGCATCGTCGATCCCGAATCTCCCCGCGCATTCGGCGCTGATTTCTCAGGTACCATCGAGTTCGAAGACGTGAGTTTCCGCTACCCGGGAGCGACCGAGAATGTATTGAGCAAAATCAGTTTTACTGCGAAACCAGGCCAGACGACCGCCATCATCGGCACGACGGGATCGGGCAAGTCCACCCTGGTGAGCCTCATTCCGCGCTTTTACGACGCGACCGAGGGCTCTATAAAGGTCGGCGGAATCGATATCAGGGCGGTTTCGCAGGAGGCGCTTCGCTCGAAGATAGGGTTCGTGCCTCAGAAGGCCTCGCTTTTCTCGGGTACCGTAGAGAGCAATCTCCTCTATGCCGACGAGAATGCTTCCAAAGAGGATATGGCGCTCGCCCTCGAGATTTCCCAGGCGAAGGAATTCGTCGACGCGAAGCCGGAAGGGATAGGCCTCGAGATTTCCCAGGGCGGCGGCAACGTGTCGGGCGGCCAGAGACAGCGCCTGACCATCGCGCGAGCCATCGTCAAGAAGGCGCCCATTTACATTTTCGACGACAGCTTTTCGGCCCTCGATTTCAGGACCGACACGCTCCTGAGGCAGGCGCTCAAGGCCTCCTTGAGCCAGAGCACCATACTACTGGTAACCCAGCGCGTCGCCGCCATAAAGCAGGCCGACCAGATACTCGTCCTCGACGAGGGCCGGCTCGTGGGGCAGGGCACGCACCATGAACTCATGGAAACCTGCGAAGTCTACCGCGATATCGCGATGTCGCAGCTAAGGCAGGAGGAACTGGCATGAGTGACATGCATAATCCGACAGGTCAGACGGGCAGACCGGGGATGCGTCCCGGAGCGGTCTTTGGCAGTGGCATCGCCGGAAGACCCGGCGGTCCCGGTGGACCCGGAGGCCCCGGCGCCATGATGAAGGGAGAAAAAGCCCGCAATTTCAAGGGCACGATGAAAAAACTCATCGTGTACTTAAGCCCCTTCAAGCTCCCGATCGTCATAGTATTTATATTCGCGGTCGGTTCCACGGTGTTTTCCATACTAGGCCCAAAAATCCTGGGCAAGGCAACGACCACACTCTTCGAAGGCGTCATGGCGCAAGTGGCGGGGAAATCCGGCGGCATCGATCTTCCGGCCATAGGAAGTATCCTGCTCGGCGTCCTGGGGCTCTACCTCGTGTCGGCGCTCTTTAGCTACATCCAGGGCTGGATCATGTCCGGCGTATCGATCAAGATCACCTATCAATTCCGAAAGGACATCCTCGCCAAGATCAACAGGATGCCCCTCAAGTATTTCGACGGCACGAACCACGGCGAGGTGCTCTCCCGGATGACCAACGACGTGGACACGGTCAACCAGACCCTGAGCCAGAGCCTGACGCAGATGATCACTTCGGTCGTCACCGTCCTCGGCGTCCTAGTGATGATGCTGACCATCAGCTGGCAGTTGACCCTCGTCGCTCTCCTCATCCTTCCTCTGTCGATGGTCCTGATCCGCATCATCGTCAACCAGTCGCAGAAGTACTTCAAGCAACAGCAGGAATTTCTCGGCCACGCCAACGGCCATATCGAGGAAATGTTCGGAAGCCACGCGGTCGTCAAGGCCTTCAATGGCGAGACGAAGAACATAGAGAAGTTTGAAGGCATCAACGATTCGCTCTACCGTTCGGCGTGGAAATCCCAGTTCCTCTCCGGAATAATGATGCCCATGATGAACTTCGTGGGGAACCTCGGCTATGTGGGCGTCACCATCGTGGGCGGCTACCTCGCGGCCAAGAAAGCGATAAGCCTCGGCGATATCCAGGCTTTCATCCAGTATGTCCGCTCATTCACCCAGCCTATAAGCCAGATCGCCAACATTTCCAACGTCCTTCAACAGACGGCGGCTTCGGCCGAGAGGGTCTTTGAATTCCTGGAAGAAGCCGAGGAAGTGCCGGAGGACGCCGATGCCAAGAAACCGGTGAATGTCGAGGGCGCGGTCGAGTTCAGGAATGTCCGTTTCGGTTATCTCGACGATAAAATCGTCATCAATAATTTCTCGGCGAAGGTGGCTCCCGGAAAGCGCGTCGCCATCGTGGGGCCGACAGGCGCCGGCAAGACGACGCTCGTGAAGCTTCTCATGCGTTTCTACGACGTGAAGGAAGGGGCTATTCTCATAGACGGCAAGGATATCCGCGAGTACGCGAGGGCCGACCTGCGGCGGTTGTTCGGCATGGTGCTTCAGGATACCTGGCTTTTCAACGGCAGCATCCTTGACAATATCCGCTACGGAAAAATCGGCGCCTCCGAGGAGGAGGTCGTCGAAGCGGCCAAGGCGGCTCACGTGGACCACTTCATCAGGGCCTTCCCGCAGGGTTATATGACCGAACTCAACGAGGAAACGACCAACATCTCGCAGGGCCAGAAGCAGCTTCTCACCATAGCGCGTGCCATACTCGCCGATCCGCCCATGCTCATCCTCGACGAGGCGACGAGCTCGGTGGACACCCACACCGAGGTCCTCATACAGAAAGCGATGAGCGTGCTCATGAAGGGCCGGACGAGTTTCATAATCGCCCACCGCCTGTCGACCATACGGGACGCCGACTGGATCCTCGTGATGGACCACGGCGACATCGTCGAGCAGGGCAGCCATGAGAGTCTCATCGCAGCCGGCGGCTCTTACGCCACTCTCTACAACAGCCAGTTCGAGAAACTGGAAAGCGCATGAGCGCCGGGCGTTGGACCGTCATGTCGGATTTATGCGAAGGCGATGAGGGAAACGGCCCCCTCCGGTCCGTCCGGCTGGAGGTCGCGCAGGCTCTATCCCATACCCTGCCCGGTCCGGCCGCCTGGAGCTTCATGTCGCCTCCCTTCCGGAGCGAGGACGATCTCGTCCCGAGACGGGAAAGGGAGGGATTCAGGGAAGCCTCGGTTATGATTCTCCTGCATCCGGCGCGGGGAGGCATCTCCTTTCCCGTCGTCGAGCGCCCAGGTAACATGAGGCACCATGCGGGGCAGCTCGCCTTGCCGGGAGGCGCCCTCGAGCCGGGAGAAAGCCCCCTCGAGGCGGCTCTGCGCGAGACTGAGGAGGAAATCGGCATAAGGGTGCCGGGATCGGCGGTTCTCGGAGCCTTGAGCGAAATTTCCGCGTTGCCTTCAGGCTACCACGTTCACCCCTTCATCGCCCTGCTCGACGAAGACCCTCTCTACAGGCTCAGGCGGGAGGAGGCGGAAAACCTGTTCGAGATTCCCCTCGCATCGTTGACGGATCCACGTTCCGTTTCCGCCCTCCCCATGCGGTGGGGCGATGAAGACTGGTCGGTGCCCTGCTACGATTTCGGCGGAAGGCCGATCTGGGGCCTCACCGCGATGATACTCGCCGAATTCAAGGCGATTCTTCTCCCTGGCCGCCGCGGATCAGTCTAAAGCGTCTTCCGCGTTTCCCCGAAGCGGCATGGTCGGTATGGACGGCGCGGCCAATAAAAAAGCAGCACCCTTTCGGGCGCTGCTTCTATTCACGTTGCGGGAAGGCTTAGTAGTCCATGCCGCCCATACCGCCCATGCCGCCGCCGCCCATTCCGCCGCCGGCGGGGGGAGACTTGGGTTCGGGCAGATCGGTGATGGCGCACTCGGTGGTGAGGAGGAGGGCCGCCACGGAAGCCGCGTTCTGCAGGGCGCTTCTCGTGACCTTCGCGGGGTCTATGATACCGGCCTTCATCATGTCCACCCACTCCATCTTGTAGGCGTCAAAGCCGATGCCCTTCTTGGAGGATTTCGCCTTGTCGGCGATGATCGATCCGTCCACGCCGCCGTTCTCGGCGATCTGGCGGATGGGCTCTTCGAGAGCGCGCTTGACGATCTTGAAGCCCACCTTCTCGTCGTCGGTGAACTTGGCGACATTGGCCTTCTCGAGGGCGATGGCGGCCTGAATGAGGGCGATTCCGCCTCCGGGCACGATGCCTTCCTCGATGGCGGCGCGGGTGGCGGAGAGGGCGTCTTCGACCCTGTGCTTCTTCTCTTTCATCTCGACTTCGGTGGCCGCGCCGACATTGATGACGGCGACGCCGCCCGCGAGCTTGGCCAGGCGTTCCTGGAGCTTCTCGCGATCGTAGTCCGACGTGGTCTCCTCGACCTGGTTCTTGATCTGCGCGATCCTGTCCTGGATGTCCTTCTGCTTGCCTGCGCCGTTGATGATGGTCGTGTTGTCCTTGTCGACTTTCACCGTCTTGGCGGTTCCGAGCTGGGTCATCGAGGTGTTCTCGAGCTTGAGGCCGAGTTCCTCGGATACGACTTCGCCGCCGGTCAGGATGGCGATGTCCTCGAGCATGGCCTTGCGGCGGTCGCCGAAGCCGGGGGCCTTGACCGCGCACACGTTGAGGGTGCCGCGGGGGGGGGTGACGATGAGGGGG
>CAZRYP010000042.1:0-611 GCA_964604295.1 uncultured Treponemataceae bacterium | reverse complement strand
TCGAAGACGGTGGTCATCGAGTCGCGGTTCGTCACGAAATAGGGAGAGGTGTAGCCGCGGTCGAACTGCATGCCTTCGACGAAGTCGATGGTGGTGTCCATGGTCTTGGACTCTTCGACGGTGATGACGCCGTCCTTGCCGACCTTTTCCATGGCATCGGCGATCTGGTTGCCGATATTCACGTCATTGTTGGCGGATACCGAGGCGACGTTCGCGATTTCCTCTTTTTCCTTGATTTCCTTGGAGTTTTTCTTGATCTCGTCGACGGCGATAGCCACGGCGTAATCGATGCCCTTCTTGAGACCCATCGGATCCATGCCCGCGGCTACGGCCTTGAGGCCTTCCTTGACGATGGAATAGGCGAGTACCGTGGCAGTCGTGGTGCCGTCGCCGGCGATGTCGTTGGTCTTGGTGGCAGCTTCCTTGAGGAGCTGCGCACCCATGTTTTCGTACGGGTCCTCGAGTTCGATTTCCTTGGCGACCGAAACGCCATCCTTGGTCACGGTCGGTGCTCCGAACTTCTTGTCCAGAAGAACGTTTCGGCCCTTGGGGCCAAGTGTCACTTTTACGGCCTTCGAAATAATCTCGACGCCGACCAAAAGTTTGCGTCG
>CAZRYP010000041.1:0-13141 GCA_964604295.1 uncultured Treponemataceae bacterium | reverse complement strand
TGGGCGTCACCGCCGGCGGTCTCATCGGCGTCTTCGCGACCCTCGGGTTCTTCTTCATCATGATCTGGCTGGCCGGCAAGATAGGCAAAAAAGGCTAGGATAGGGGGAGCGAAATCCCTCAAGACGGAAAAAAGGCGCCCTTTAAGGCGCCTTTTTCTTTGTCGGGGGTGGTCGAGGTCAGGAGTTCTTGACAGCCTGGGCCAGTTCCCTGCCTTTTTCGAACAGGAAGGCCAGCATTTCGTCATCGGGGGCTCCGGCCCATTCCACGGGTTCCAGGGATTCCCACTTGAGCGGCGCTATCTTGTTCTCGTACTCTTTCTTGGCGCCCCCCACCCATCCGAAGCTTCCGATGCGCAGGACTTTCCTGTACCAGACATGCTTCCGTTCGAATATGTCGAGGACATAGGCCATGGGCGGAAACATCCTGTACTCGTAGGTAGGCATGGCCACGACCAGGCCCTCGCTCTTGTAGGCGTCCGCGAGGACCCAGGAGACATCCTCGTTCGGCACGCGGTGGATAGTGTAGGGGAGTCCTTCAGCCTCTATGCCCTCGATCACCGCGGAGAGGCCCTTTTCCGTATTGCCGTACATGGAACCCCACACGATCGCGATTTCCTTCTCCCTCGGTCCCTCGAGATAGCCGGCAAAGCGGCTGTAGCGTTCAATGATTTCCATGGGAGCCTGACGCCATACGATGCCATGGCTTGGTGCCACGACGCTGATGTCGAGGCTGGAGGTTTTCTCTATGGCGCGCTTCACGAAAAGGCCGAAGCTCGAAATGATGTTGGCGTAGTAGCGGAGGGATTCCGATTCGAAGAACACATGCTCCTCGGGGCTGAACTCGTCGTCGAAGACCCTGTCGCCGAGGGTGCCGAAGGAGCCGAAGGCGTCGCAGGAAAAGAGTACGCCGCCATCTGCAGCCCAGGTCATCATGGTTTCGGGCCAGTGGACGTTCGGGGTCTCGAAGAAGTCCAGGGCTACGCCTTCGCCCAGGTCGAGGCGGTCTCCCGTCTTCACGGCGCGCAGGCCGTCTTCCAGCTTGTAGAAGCTTCTCACGAGATCGATGCCCTTCTGCGTGGAGATTATCTCAGCCTTCGGGTTGATGGCCCGGAATTCGTTGAGCCAGCCGGTGTGGTCGGGTTCCAGATGGTTGAGGATCAGGTAGTCTATATCGTCGAGTCCGACGCCTATCGAGGCGAGCTGGCCCGCCAGTTCGCCGGGAGCGCCCACCCAGTCGCGGACGAGATCGATGAGGGCGACTTTTTCCGACTTCACCAGGTAGGAATTGAGGGAGACCCCGTAGGGTATTGGCCAGATTCCTTCGAAGAGGTCGTCTGACTTGACGTCCGCGTGGAGGGCGAAAACCTTGTCGGTAATCGGGTGGATTTTCATATTGGCTTCCTTATCCGTTTTTGGCGGCGGGCATCTTCCCGCCTTCAGTTTCGATTAAAGCATTTCTTCCCGCAAAGGGCAACCTGCGGCGCCCTTCGCGGCATTTTTCCCTTAAAATGATCCGCTCAGCGTCGCGCCGAGGGAAAGCGTCACAGGATTGCCTCCGGCCAGGAAGGCATACTCTCCGTCGGCCGGTCCGAAGATGAAAAGGGGACTCAGGCTCAGGGAAAAATTGTCCGCCACCTTCCAGGTGGCCGTGGGTTTTACGAGGCCTGAGCCGTCGGAGAGGTTGGCCACCACGATGAGGGAAGCGGAAAGTTCCTCCGTGAAGAGTTCGCTCGCGGAAAGACTCATCGCGGCGTAGTGCCGGCCCGAGCCGTAGGCCAGGTTGACGAGGCTGGAGGCCAGCTGGGGCCACTGCGCGAAATTGGCCGGATCGGCCATCGCGAGCTTCGCGTCCGCGACAAGGGCATCCCTGTCTGTCGGGGAATAGCCTTCGCCGTTGTAGAAGTACTGGCCTATGACGCTGAAATTGTCCTTCTGGCTGGAGTACATGAATCCCGTGCTCGCGGAAAAGTAGAAGTCCTCCCGGTTGTCCTCGACGCCGGAGGAAGAGATGAGGCCGGCGGTCGAGATGTCGGTGATGAAGGTCTTGGCGCTTCCCCGCGATACCATCGCCTCACCGAAAACATCGAAATCGCCGAGTGGGCCGGTGAGGGTGAACATCGCCCTTTCGGCGGTATCCTGCCTGTAGTAGCCACCCAAGCCGAACTCGTACTTGCCGAGGAGGAATTCCGCCTTGCCAGCCAAGGCCGTAGTCTCGAAATCCACATCCGATTCGTCTAAAATAGTATACAAGTATAAGTTATTTTGTGTCCCCTGAACGGGAATATTGAGGCGGATATGGATGGGCCCTTCCCGCTGCGCGCCGGCGTCGAGAATGTTTATCTGCTCCAGGTTGATGACATCGGCGGGACTCCAGAAGTACCCCACACCCCATTTTACCGTGCTCTTGCCGAAACGCAGGAAGGCCCTGTCGTCGAGGGAAATGTCGGAGAAGAGCTCGAATACCGCGATATTGGGCACGGCGATGGAATCGGAAGTCTCGGTGGAGAAAGGCCAGCCCGTCTTCGCGGATCCGTAGACCCTGAAATCCTCGGCCGGGCGGGCGTCGAAAAAGAGGGTGGATTTGAGGCTCGCGGAGAGGGCGGTATGGTCGGGATTGAACGGATCGAAAGCCCCGCCCCAGGGATCGTCCCAGGGGGCTGAAGGAGTGAGGGCTGCGGAGAAGGAACCGCCGATCCTCACGCTCTCTGTTTTGAGCGCGGCCGATACTGGATCTCCCGCGACGGGTACGGAATCAGCGCTTTCGACCACTTCTTCGCCGAAGAGCGCGTCCAGATCCATTTCAAGATCCTGGCCGGTCCCCGTATCTTGGGCTCCCGCGGCGATGGCAGCGGAGAGGAAGAGGGCGGCGGCCAGCGCCCTTGAATATCGCACCATGTTTTTCATGCTTGTGTCTCCTGCGGAAAAGAGGGCTATCTGTTTACCTGTTCGAGAAAAGCCTTGCTGAAGACCTTGTCCGGAAGTTTCTCCACCGACTGTTCGGCCATCGTGATCTGGCTCCGCTCTCCCTTGTTTATCTCATCCACGATGAGAATCTGCGAGGGAAGGAGCTTGTCTTCCAGGCTCACATATTTGGGATAGAGGGTCGTGCGCATGAGGCGGCCGTTCACCGAATAGTCCTCCCGCTTGAGCGTCATGGTCTTGTCCTTGCGGACATAGAGAAGGACGCGTTCGTATGAGACTTCGTTCGTCCTCGCCTTGAGGTCCAGGATCCACACCGGATACTTGCCTATGCTGCCCTCGGAAATTTTCTGGATCGTGTAGTCGTCGAGAAGGGATGAAACGGTGAAATCGGAATTCTTGGCTTCGGTGTTCTGGAGATTTTCCTTGATCGAGGAATGGGAGAACTTGCGGCTTGTCGGATCGTAGAACCAGACATTGTCGTCCTCTCGAAGATACCCTTGGCCTTTGTTGACTTCGGGGAGCATGACGAGGATCGTGAACTGCTTCTTCGTGTCGCGCCTGAATACCCTCACCTGGCTCACGCTCTGCTTCTCGCCGGGCTTTTCCGACACGATGGTGAAGAGGGAGGTGTAGTCCTTCCCGGGGAAATTGCCCAACTCGTCGAGCTCCATGAGTATCTTCTCGGCTCCCGCCTGGGTCAGGGTCTGGGCGGAAACCGAAGCGGGGATGGCGAGCGCGGCCGCGGCGATGAGGAGAAGGGCGCCGATGCTTCTTCTCCATGTTCGGCTATTTTTCATGCTGTCTCCAAAGTGTAGCGTCGGGATGGGCGAGGCGCAGAGCCTGCCTGTTGGTGTCGCGGAGCGCGTCATTTCATCGTCCTCAGGGCGGTGGCAGGCTCCATCCTGGCCGCCGCCTTGGCCGGGAAATAGGCAGCCAGGAGTGTGAGGAGGGAAATGATGGCGATGTTTGCGAGGGCGCGCAGCGGGGGAAGGAAGAAAGAGAGATGGCCGTTGCGCATAATGAGGAATGCCGGCGAATCCATGCCGAAATCGATCAGGGAGAGGATGTTCATGGAGAAGAGCGCCAGGATTATGCCGGCGACGGCTCCTCCGAGGGCGAGGAAGAAGGCCTCGTAGAGGAAGAGGGAGCGTATCTCCCCTCTCTGCACCCCTATGGCCCTCATGGTCCCGATTTCCCTGATGCGTTCGTACATCACCATCCTGAAGGTGTTGGTGATTCCGATCATGACGATGGCGAAGAGGACGATGAGGACTATGAAGCTGGAAGTGTCGAGGGCGACGACGATCTGCTTCGCCTGGGACAGTATGTCGTCGATGGTATAAACCCTGTACTTCACGCCCTCCCACGTCTCCTTGTTCTGGCTTTGCATCATCGCCATGAAGGGAGTCGTGGTGCCGCTGTCATCCTTCTTGTTCTGCTCGAAAAGCTGCATTCCCATTCCGTTCATGGAGGTGTAGAGCCGGGTCGAGAATTCGTTGGCATCCTTCAGGTTCTTGAGCATGAAGCCGAGGGACATGTATTCCCCGAGCTTCAGCCCCAGGCTGTCGTTGAGGTAGGGAAGGTTCGCGTAGGCCATGACGGAACCGACGATGCTGGAATCGATGCTTATGGCCGCGACGGTGAAATCGGCTATGTTGTTCTGGCCCGTGATGGTCTGGAACTGCGCGGTTATCCTGTCGCCGGGAAGGACATTGAGCTTTTTCGCGATCTTTTCGGAGATGATGAGGGCATCGGCTTCCACAGCCGCGTTCCATGAGCCCTGCTTCAGGACGAGCCTTTCCTTGAGGAAGGTGGAGCTGGCCATGTCGAGGCCGGTGAGGTTCTGCCTTATGCTTTTGCCTTCGAATACGAGGGTCGCTGAGACTTCGCTCGATTTCGTCGCGAAATCGTATTCCACACCCGCGTCCCCGAGGGCTTTCAGGATCATGGAGTCGTCGCGGATGACGGAAATTCTCTTGCCGGAATCGGTTTTCTCGGCTCCCTGGATGAAGACGTGGCCGGCCATGAGGTAGGCGAAATTTTCCGAGACATTCTCGATGAAGGCCCCGGCGAAGCCGTTGATAAGGGTGACGATCATGATGCCGAAGGCTATGGCGCCTCCCAGCAGGATGGTCCTTTTCTTCTGTCGCGAAAGATTGCGCAGGGCAATCCGGGGAAGTACTGGGTTCATGCTCATGCTCCTACTCTTGCTGCATCGCCCGGACGGGTTCGATCTTGAGCGCAACCGATACCGGGTACAGATGGGCGATGTAGCCGACGGCTACCATGGCCAGGATGGCGGCGAGGAAACTGAGGGGCGTCACGAAGGGCGACATGTATTTCCCCCCGAAAAGCACTTCGAGGAAGGGATTCCCTGCCTCGAGCTTCAGCGCCCTGAGAATCGCGACGGCCGCCGTCCCAAGGAATGCCCCGATCGTGGAAAAGACTATGGAAAGCACGATAGCCTCGGCCGCGAAGAGTCCGCGTATGAAGCCCCGGCCCGCGCCTATGGCGCGCATCGTCCCGATCTCCCCGGTTCTCTCGATCACGGAGATGACGAAGGTGTTCATGATGATGATGATCGCGACGATCGAGAGGATGGCTATGGCCACGGTGAATACAATGCGTATGACATCGACGGATTGCCCGTAGGGTCCCGCGGCCTTCTGCCAGTCGCCCGCCACCGCCGAGATGCCATCCTTCTGGAAGGTTTCGTTGAGCTGGGCGATGAGGGCGGGGGCACCCGACGGAGTCTTGGTCTTGATGACGATGAACTGCCAGGCCCCGGTATCGGCCGTATTGGCTTTCTCCCGCGCCGTCGTGTCGGCCAGTTGGGCCTGGATGCGCTTCTCGTCGAAACCGCCCTGGGCGGGGGCTTCCTCGAAGAGATCGTCCCCGAAGAGAGAGTCGGTATCGCTGGTCCCCAGCATGGCCGTGTCCGAATCCTTGAGCACGATGTCCTCGTTCGTTCCCACGGTCATGCCGGCCATGATGCGCAGGGTGTCGATGTCGACGAAGGCCATCTGCTCGGGCGTCGCCCCTTCGCCTTTCTGCCTGTAAGTCGCGACGATGGGCAGTTCGCGTATCTTCATGCCCGCGGAGGAAAAGCCCTGGACGACGAGGCTGTCGCCGATGCCCAGGGGCCGTTTCATCCATTTCGAGAGTTTGGCCAGCTGCGCCTCGTTGATGACGAGACCCGTCTCCCCTGGGGCGAGAGCCTTGCCGGACACGATGTCTATGGAATCGAATACGGTCCAGTAGTCGCGGGCATCGATGCCGAAGAGGAAGAGGAGGCGCGAAGCCATGTCGTGCCCCTCGCTATCCTCGGCGTCGGAGGGGGTTAGTTCCTCTCCCTTGGTGACGATGCCGTAGCTCGTCGCCATGCCTGTGGCCTTTTCGACGAGGGGGGATGCCTTGATGACCGAGAGCAGGTCCTCGAATTCGGCGATCTGGGGCGTGCCCGCCAGCCCGCCGACCGAGGTCACGCCGAAGAGGGAAACCTCGCCCTCGGCCGAAATGCCCGAGACGAAGACATCGCCTGTGTAGTTGTCGGTGAAGGCTGTCCTGATCCCCTGCCTGGACGCGTCTATGAAGGAGTTGCCCAGGACGAGGACGAAGGCCCCGAGAGCCAGGAGGATGCCGATGATAATGCTTTTCGACTTGTGCTCGAACAAGTTTCGAAAGGCTATTCGCAGGGTTACCGGCATCGCGGTCACTCCTCGCCGCGGCTGCCGCCGGAAACATTGTCTTCGCCCCTTCTCCTGTTCTCTATGATCTGGCCGTCGCGGAGGCGGATGATGTGGTCGGCGACGTCGACGATCTTCGCATCGTGGGTGGAGAAGATGAAGGTGGTGTCCAGTTCCCTGTTGATCTTCTTCATGAGCTCGATTATTTGTTCACCCGTCGTCGAATCGAGATTGGCCGTCGGCTCGTCGGCGAGGATGATCTGGGGTTTCGTAGCGAGGGCCCTCGCGATGGCCACCCTCTGCCTTTGTCCTCCCGAGAGCTCGTTGGGCTTGTGGGTTTTCCATTCCGTCAGCCCCACCTCGGCGACCAGCCAGTCGATCCAGGCGGCTTTCTCCCCCGCCGAGATCTTCGTCTTGCCGAGGAGGAGGGGGAACTCTATGTTCTCCCACACGTTGAGGACGGGAATGAGGTTGAAGGACTGGAAGATGAAGCCGAGGACTTCATGCCTGAAGCGCGTGAGCTCCTTGTCCGAGAGCCCCGACGTCGCCTTTCCGTCGATGAGGACTTCACCCGCCGTCGGTTTGTCGATGAGACCGATCATGTTGAGTATGGTCGATTTGCCCGAGCCCGAAGGGCCGGCTATGGAGATGAAGTCGCCTCTCTCTATGGAGAAGGTGACGCCCTTGACGGCTTGCACTTCCACCTTGCCGAGAGGGTACACCTTTTTGACATCGCGAACTTCGATGATGGCCATGTAGTTCTCCTTGCCATATCCCTTTCCCACATCTCCACGGATGGCCTCACGGAGCGCCACACAGGTCGAACGGGACGGCGCTTGGCCGCGGGACTGCGTTTTCTAGAAAATACTTAATTAGGAGTCCTACAATCAACAGGATTGGAGGGAAAATTGAAAAAAGCCACGGAAGGCTGATCTCCCATGGCTTTCATGCGTATCGGGAGAAGGGGACGGGACTTCCTTCAGCCGCCCGCGGCATCAGGCTCCCGAATCGTGGGCGGCGATTTCTTCCTTCACGGCCTCGGCCAGACGCCTTACGCCTTCCTCTATTTCGGCGAGGGAAGGGTAGGAAAAATTGATACGCATCGCATTGCGCTCGGGCCTGTCGAAGTAGAAGGCGGAACCGACGACATATGCCACCTTCTTTTCGATGGCCTTGCCGACCATGAGGTCGGTATCGATATAGCGGGGCAGGGAGATCCAGAGGAAGAGACCGCCCTCGGGCTTGGTCCATGTGAGGTCGGATCGCCTGGGCATATACTTCTCGAGCATGCTCACCATGTGATTCCGCTTGGAGAGATAGAGGCTTCGGATCCGCGCCACGACTTCCTCGAGCTTGCCCGTCGAGAGATACTCGGCGAGCCACATCTGAGTGAAGGGGCTGGTGCAGAGATCCATGGCCTGCTTGGCCGTCACGAGTTTCGAGATGATATCCTCCCTGGCCAGGATCCAGCCGATCCGTGTCCCCGGCGCGAGAATCTTGGAAAAGGTCTTGAGGCCTATGACATTGCCCATGTTCCCTCCCTCCTGGTCCAGCTGGTAGATGGAAGGAATGGACTGGCCGATGAAACGGATCTCCCTGTAAGGGGCGTCCTCGACGATGAAAAGTCCTGTCCTGTAGGAAAAATCGAGGAGGTCCTTTCTCTTCTCGAGACTCCAGCAGATGCCGGTGGGATTCTGGAAATCCGGTATCACATAGATATATTTGATCCGTTCCCCGCGCGAGAGGGCTTCCGCGTGGCTCTTCTCGAGCTCGGCCATGTCGAAACCGTCATCGCCGGCGCTGAAGGGGATGCCGATGATCCTGCCCTGATAGGATTGGATGGCCTGTATGGCGCCGATGTAGGTGGGGTGCCCGGCGATCACCGAATCGCCGGCATCGAGGAAGAGCTTGGGTATCATGTCGAGGGCTTGCTGGCTGGCCGAGGTGATGAGCAGATTCCCCGGGGCCGCCTTGACGCCGTGCGATGCCTCGTAGCTCAGGAGTTGGGAGCGAAGGCCGGGATCACCCTCGGTCGTCCCGTACTGGAGGGCTTTGGCGGCCTGATTCCGGAACACCCTGTCGGCGGCCGCTCTCAGGTCTTCGACCGGGAAGGTTTCTGGTGCGGGGAGGCCGCCCGCGAAGGAGATGATGTCGGGCTGCTGGGTCAGCTTGAGCAGCTCCCTTATGACGGATTTCTTCATGTTGTTCGCGCTTCCGGAGAACACTGGGGCAATGGGTCGCATCAAAATCTCCTCTAGGACGCAGGGGCGTCTCGGCTCATACTAATATGCCCGAGTCGGGAGCGTAAAGGCTGGGGGCATCCGCGGTTCGCAGGTCTTTAGCCTCGGGCTAAAGGCCTCGGGCGCCAGCCGCGTATTGCGCATCGCCCGACTTTCCATGATAATGGGCGCACTGAAAGAAACTACCAGAGAGAGGTACCAATGGCTTTGAACTGCGGCATCGTCGGCCTTCCCAACGTGGGTAAATCCACGATTTTCTCCGCCCTCACGAGCGCCAAGGCCGAGGCCGCCAATTACCCCTTCTGCACCATAGATCCCAACGTCGGCATCGTCTCCGTTCCCGATCCCCGCCTGGACAAGCTCGTGGCGATGTTCGCCCCGAAGCGGAGAGTGCCCGCCATCGTGGAATTCGTCGATATCGCCGGACTCGTCGCCGGCGCTTCGCAGGGCGAGGGCCTGGGCAATCAATTCCTCTCCCACATACGCGAAGTGGGCATGATAGCCCATGTTGTACGCTGTTTCGACGATCCCGATATCATCCATGTGGCGAACAAGGTGGATCCCGTCGACGATATCGAGGTGATTCACACCGAACTCGCCCTCGCCGACCTCGATACCCTGGACCGCCGCCTGGAGAAACTTCAGAAGCAGCTCAAGGTGCAGGACCCCGCGGTCCGGAAGGATTCGGAAAAGGAGATCTCCGTCCTGCAGAAAATCCGGCCCGCGCTTCAAGAGGGCAGGCCGGCCCGCTCCGTCCCTCTCGAGGGCGACGAACTGGAAGCGGTGAGGGGGGCCTTCCTCATCACCATGAAGAAGGAGATTTTCGTCTGCAACGTGGACGAATCCGGCGTGGGCGGTAATGCCCATGTCGATGCCGTGCGCAGGATCGCCGAAGCCATGGGGTCGGAAGCTGTCGTCATCTGCGGCAAGTTCGAGGCGGAATTGGCCGACATTCAGGAAGCGGAGGAGAAGAAGGAATTCCTGGACGGGCTGGGCCTGGCGGAATCCGGCCTTTCCAGCCTCATACACGCGGCATACAGGCTCCTGGGCCTGCGCACCTTTTTCACGGCGGGCGAGGATGAGTGCAGGGCCTGGACGATAAGGGCGGGGGACAAGGCGCCCCAGGCCGCGGGCGTCATCCACACGGACTTCGAACGCGGTTTCATCAAGGCCGAAATCTACCACTATAACGATCTCGTCGCGCTGGGTTCCGAGTCGGCCGTAAGGGCCGCGGGGAAGCTTCGCCAGGAAGGGCGCGAGTACCTCGTACAGGACGGGGATGTCATATTTTTCAAGTTCAATGTCTGAGGAATCGCGGCGCGATCCTTCCAGTGCCCCGCTCCGCGGATTCCCTCCTGCGGGCGCCGTCGACCCGGGCGACGAGCCGCTGTTCCTGATCCTGGGCTCCTTCCCTTCGCAGCTTTCCCTGGAAAGGAAGGAATACTACGGAAATCCGAAAAACCATTTCTGGACAGTCGTTTCATCCTGCTTCGGACTCCCCGAGCCGACGGGCTACGAAGGGAAGATGGAGCTCCTTAAGCGCTGTCGCATAGCCGTATGGGATCTGTTCGCCTCCTGCGAAAGGCCGGGAAGCCTGGACAAGGATATAGCCCGCGCTTTCCCCAATCCCGTAGCCTCGCTCCTCGAAGGCTTCCCGACCATACGGAGCGTCGGCGCCAACGGTGGGGCCTCGGCGGGCGGCTTCCTGAAGGAATTCGTCCGTGCGCACGGTGCCCTTCTCTCCAGGACGGGGGACAGCCTTGCCTGGAAGCCCTCCTTTTCCCCGGAAAGAAGCATCCGCCTGTTCAGGCTTCCTTCGACGAGCCCCGTCCCGACTGCCGTCTTCAAGAAGGCAGTCGATAAAATCCCCCTCTGGAAAGAATTTTTTACTATACGGATGTAGGCCACTACTTGCCTCAGAAGGCATAAGGTCGTATCCTTAGGCCATCATATGGACAAGCTCATCATTAAAGGCGCGCGCGAGCACAACCTCAAGAATATCGACCTCGAGCTCCCGCGCAACAAACTCATCGTCATTTCGGGGCTCTCGGGTTCGGGGAAAAGCTCCCTCGCCTTCGATACGATATTCGCCGAGGGACAGCGGCGCTATATGGAGTCCCTCTCCGCCTACGCCAGGCAGTTCCTGGGGCGCATGGACAAACCGGATGTCGATTACATAGAAGGCTTGTCCCCCGCCATATCCATCGAGCAGAAGACCACCCACAAGAATCCCCGCTCCACGGTGGGGACAGTCACCGAGATATACGACTACTTCCGCCTCCTCTACGCGAGGGTGGGGGTGCCCCACTGTCCTTCCTGCGGGAGGATCATCAAGGAACAGAGCGTCGACCAGATCCTCGACGTCATCCTTTCCTGGCCCTCGGGAACCAAACTCCAGGTCCTGGCGCCCGTCGTGCGGGCTATGAAGGGCGAACACAGGAAATGGTTCGAGGATGCCAGGAAGCAGGGCTTCGCCCGAGTCAGGGTCGACGGCGAAATGCACGACCTCGACGAGGAAATCTCCCTGGAAAAGCAGAAGAAGCACTCGATAGAAATCGTCGTCGACAGGATCAAGTTGGGACCCGACGCGAGGCGGCGGGTGGCCGAGGCCGTGGAAACCTCCCTCCATGTCTCGGACGGCATAGTCGTCGTGATCCGGGATTCCGACAAGGGCAGTTCGGAGGAATTCTTCAGCCAGAAGGGAGCCTGTCCGGAGTGCGGGATTTCCCTTCCCGAGATGGAACCCCGCCTCTTCTCCTTCAACGCGCCCCAGGGAGCATGCCCTTCCTGCACGGGATTGGGCGTAAACCTCGAATTCGATCCCGGCCTGGTCATCCCGGATCCGGAGCTTTCCTTCAACGACGGAGGCTGCGTACCCTACAACCCCTCCTCGGCATGGAACAGGTCCCGCTTCGAGGGCCTCGCCAAGCACTATAAATTCAGCCTGGACACCCCGTTTTCCGAACTCCCTCCCGACGTGATGAGCGCCATCCTCCACGGCACGCAGGACGCCATCAAGGTGCACTACGACAACAGGCAGAATACCGGTCACTTCGAATACCAGACGAAGTTTCCCGGGATTCTGGCCGATCTCAAGCGGCGCTACATGGAGACCACGAGCGACGGAGTCAAGCAGTGGCTCGAAGGT
Organism: uncultured Treponemataceae bacterium; assembly: GCA_964604295.1. Classification (GTDB taxonomy): domain Bacteria; phylum Spirochaetota; class Spirochaetia; order Treponematales; family Rectinemataceae; genus CAZRYP01. The sequence goes on along the minus strand of CAZRYP010000041.1, from coordinate 1,145 downwards.
TTCATGACCGAGAAGGCTTGCACGGCCTGCGGAGGACGGAGGCTGAGGCCCGAAGCCCTCGCGGTGACCGTCGGCGAACGCAATATCCACGAAATCTCCTCGATGTCCGTGGAAGAAGCCCTCAAGCATTTCTCGTCGGTGATCCTGAGCGACGTGGAAAAACAGATATCCAAGCAGATCGTGAAGGAGATCAAGGCGAGGCTCACCTTCATGCGCAACGTGGGGCTCGACTACCTCACGCTGGAGCGCAAGGCGGCCACCCTCTCCGGAGGGGAAGCCCAGAGGATCAGGCTCGCCACGCAGATCGGCAGCTCCCTCGTGGGCGTTCTGTACATCCTGGACGAGCCGTCCATCGGCCTCCACCAGCGCGACAACCAACGTCTCATAGACACCCTCCTCTACATGAGGGATATCGGAAACACCCTCATCGTCGTCGAGCACGACGAACAGACCCTGAGAACGGCTGACTACATAGTCGACCTCGGGCCGGGGGCGGGGGAGCATGGAGGCAAAATCGTAGCCCAGGGCACACCCGAGGAACTCATGCTGTCGGCGAAAAGCCTTACCGGACAGTATCTCGCCGGCAAGCTCTCGATCGAGGTTCCCGCCCTCAGGCGGGAAGGCAACGGAAGGGACATCGTCGTTCGCGGCGCCAGGGAACACAACCTCAAGGGCATCGATGTCCGTATCCCTCTCGGAATGTTCGTGTGCATAACGGGCGTTTCCGGTTCGGGGAAGAGCACGCTCCTCACCGACCTCCTCTATCCGGCCATCTCGAACAGGGTCATGAGATCCAACTTGACCGAAGGCGGCTTCGACGCGATAGAGGGAATCGAAAATATCGACAAGATCATCAATATCGACCAGAGCCCGATAGGCAGGACTCCCCGATCGAATCCAGCCACCTATGTCGGCGTGTTCACCGGCATCAGGGACCTCTATTCGAATATGCCGGAATCGAGGGCGAGGGGCTGGAAGGCGGGCCGCTACAGCTTCAACGTGAAGGGCGGCCGCTGCGAGAACTGCCAGGGCGACGGCACGATAAAGATAGAGATGAATTTCCTGCCCGACGTCTACATCACCTGCGACGTTTGCCACGGCAGGAGGTTCAACGCCGACACCCTCGACATACGCTACAAGGGCAA
>CAZRYP010000040.1:0-13376 GCA_964604295.1 uncultured Treponemataceae bacterium | reverse complement strand
CGGGGTTATACTGTTCAGGATTTTTTTACCGAATTCCTAAGGAGGAATCATGAAGAGGGCGATTCTCGCTACGGTTCTCATTGTCTCCCTTGCCTTGGCAGGCTGCGCGAGCGGCGGAAAAAGCGATACGATCAAAGTGGGCTGGTTCGGCGCGTTGACCGGCGACCAGGCCGTCTGGGGCGAAAATGTGTTCAATACCGTCAAGATGCTGTTCGAAGAATACAATGCCGCGGGCGGCATCGAAGTCGGCGGCAAGAAATACAAGCTCGAAGATATCGGCTATGACAACAAGGGCGATGCGCGGGAAGCGGTCAATGTCGTCAAGAGACTGACCGGCCAGGACAAGGTCGTCGCCATCCTCGGACCCAACGCCTCGGGCAACGCGATCCCCATAGCGCCGGTTCTGGAGCAGGCCAAAGTGCCCGACATCGCGACAGTCGCCACCAATCCCAAGGTCACCGTCCTCGACGGTAAGGTGAAACCCTACAACTTCCGCGTCTGCTTCATCGATCCCTACCAGGGAGCCGTCGCGGCGGGCTACGCGTTCGACAAGCTCGGCGCCAAGAAGGCGGCCATACTCTACGATGTGTCCGACGATTATTCCCAGGGTCTGCGCGAGTTCTTCAAGATCAATTTCGAGAAGAAGGGCGGCATCATCGTGGCCGACGAATCCTTCAACGGCGGCGACGTGGACTTCAGGCCCCAGCTCTCCAAGATCAAGGCATCGAACCCCGACATCATCTTCATGCCCTACTTCTTCAAGGAAGTGGCTCTTTCGGCCAACCAGGCCCGCGAGCTCGGCATCAACCAGGTGCTGATGGGCGGAGACGGATGGCCTTCGGACCAGCTCATCTCCATGGGCGGAAAATCCGTCGAGGGCTGCTATTTCGTCAACCATCTCGACTATGCCGACCCGGCCGTCCAGGACTATAAGGCGCGCTACAAGGCCAAGTACGGCAAGGAAACCGAGCTCAACGGCTACCTCGTCCATGATGCCGTCCTCCTCCTCGTGGCCGGCCTGCAGAAAGCGGGCAAGGTGAACGGCGAGGCTCTCGCGAAAGCCTTCCCCACGATCGAGGTACAGGGTATCACGGGCAAGATCAAGATCAGCCCCGAAACCCACAACCCCGAGGGCAAGGATGCCGCCATCATCAAGATCATCGATGGCCAGTATGTGTTCCAGGAAAAATACGCCGCGGAATGAGCGCGGCTGATCTGAGGCGGCCCTCGCAATGGGGGATACTCCCCTTGCGAGGGCCGCCGGAATTGCTCGCCGGGTGGCGGCTGCGGGAGGCTTCCGGAAGCCTCTCGCTGCCGCCGCCTTCACTCCCGCCATATGAGGACAGGCCATGATCCAGTTTCTCCAGCAATTGATCAACGGACTCTCGATAGGCTCGGTCTACGCCTTGATGGCCGTCGGCTATTCCCTCGTGTATTCCATCATGAATTTTTCCAATTTCGCCCACGGCGGCGTCATCATGCTGGGCGCCTACTTCGGCTTCTTCGCCCTCACCTCGCTCAAGCTGCCTTTCATCCTCGCCTTCATCCTCGCCACCGCCGGCACGACCCTCCTGGCCATCCTCGTGGAGCGGGTGGCCTACAAGCCCCTGCGCGAGCGCCGTGCTCCTTTCCTCTATTTCATCATCTCCGCGATGGGCGCTTCCATTCTCCTCGAGAATATCGTGATCGCCACGATTGGCCCCACCTTCAGGACCTATCCGCAGATATTCGAGAGGACTCCGATCTCCCTGGGTCCCCTCGCGATCGGAAGGCTCGATCTCCTGATGTTCTTCATTTCCGCCATATGCCTGGGCGGACTCATCTTTTTCATAGAAAAGACCAAAATGGGCAAGGCCATCCAGGCCGCCGCCTATAACATAAAAGCCTGCGCCCTCATGGGGGTGAACACCGACAGGATCATACTCGTCGTGTTCGGCTTGGGCGGCTTCCTTGCCGGAGTCGCAGGCGTCTTCTTCGGGATGAAGTACACCGTCTATCCCCAGATCGGGAATATCACGACCAAATCGTTCATCGCCGCCGTGTTCGGGGGACTGGGAAGCCTCCCCGGAGCCGTTCTCGGCTCTGTGCTCCTCGGCACGATCGAAACCCTCGTCGCGGGGTATCTCTCCTCCCAGTACCGCGATCTCATCGCGTTCGTCATTCTCATCGGCGTCCTCATCTTCCGGCCTTCCGGCATCATGGGGAAGAACACCGAAGACAAGGCCTGAAGGACTCAGGGGTTATTATGGATTGGAGCTACATCCAGGGCATCCTGATGCTCGCTGGGATCAACCTCATCGCCGTGCTCGGCTTGAGCCTGCTCACCGGGTTCACCGGGCTGTTCTCGTTCGGCCATGCGGGATTCATGGCGATAGGGGCTTACATCGGCGCCCTCATGACCGTATCCCCGACGACCACGCCTGCGGGACTGGGGCTTCCCTTCGCGTTCGGCGTCATCGCGGGCGGAGCGGCGGCGGGCATCGTCAGCTATTTCATCGGCCGCATAACCCTCAACCTGAAGGGCGACTACTTCTGCATCGCCACCCTGGGATTCGGGGAGGCGATAAGGCTGGTACTCAACAACGTCCAGATATTCGGCGGCTCGCGCGGCTGGCCCGGCGTGCCCTATAAATCGACGTTGCCCGCCATCATCGCCGTCGACGTGCTGGCCGTCATCTTCCTCGCGAATCTCGTGCGGTCCAGGCACGGCCGCAACATGATAGCCGTCCGCGAGGAAGAGCTGGCGGCGCAGATTTCGGGTATCAACGTATTCCGCTACAAGATGATCGCCCTCATCGTGAGCGCGGTATACGCCGGCGTCGCGGGAGTGTTCTTCGCGCATTACATGACCTTCATCCAGCCCAAGATGTTCTCGATGACCAAATCCACCGAGCTCACCATCATCGTCATCTTCGGCGGCCTGGGTTCCATATCGGGATCGGTCCTGGGCGCCCTGCTTCTTACGGCCCTGCCCGAGATCCTCCGCACCTTCGAGATCTGGCGGCTCGTGTTCTACGGCGCAGCGGTCATCCTCATCATGATTTCCCGTCCCAAGGGCCTCATGGGCGGCATGGAACTCACGCCGGCGGGAATAAGGAAGGCGAGGATGGAGCGGAGGGCGAGGCTCGATGCGCTCAGGGACATGAAAAACGGCCAAAACGGGGAGGGGAGCAATGGCTGACCTCCTCGAAATCTCCCGGCTGACGAAGCGTTTCGGAGGGCTGGCCGCCGTCAATGATGTGTCGTTCAACGTTCCGGAAGGGGGAATAGTCGGCCTGATCGGCCCGAACGGAGCGGGGAAGACGACGATTTTCAACCTCGTCACGGGCATCTATTCGCTCACCGAGGGCGAGGTGAAATTCAAGGGCAAGAGCATCGCCGGCCTGCCTCCCTACAAGATTGCCGACCTCGGCATCACGAGGACCTTCCAGAACATCAGGCTCTTCAAGAACCTCACGGTCTTCGAAAACGTCCTCACCGCCTGCCACCTGAGCGCTTCCTACAACATCTTCGAATCCATCTTCAGGCTCCCGCGGTTCAGGAGGGAGGAAGGGGAGCTCGTGTCCAAGGCGGAGAGGCTCCTCGAGATCATGGGTCTCACCGACAGGAGGGATCTCGTCGCGAACAATCTCCCCTACGGAATGCAGAGGAGGCTGGAGATCGTCAGGGCTCTGGCCTTGGATCCCGAACTGCTCCTCCTCGACGAGCCAGCGGCGGGCATGAATCCCGACGAAACCGAACAGCTCATGAACCTCATCGGAAGAATCCGCGACGAGTTCAGGCTCTCCATTCTCGTCATCGAGCATCATATGGACCTCATCATGGGCGTCTGCGAACAGATCATCGTCCTCAACTTCGGGGTGAAGCTCGCCGAGGGTTGCGCCGAAGAAGTCTCGAACAATCCCAAGGTGATCGAGGCTTACCTCGGCACCACGACGGAGGCCTGAAGCCATGCTCAAAGTACAGGACCTCCATGTGTCGTACGGCGGAATCAGGGCGCTCAAGGGCGTTTCCCTGGAGGTGAGACAGGGCGAGATCGTCACGATAATAGGCGCCAACGGCGCGGGCAAATCGACTCTTCTCAATACGGTGTCGGGCTTCCTGAAGCCCCAGCAAGGCGAAATCCTCTACAAGGGCAGGAAGCTCGAGAGAAGGCCCGACCTCATCGTGAAGTCGGGGATCTGCCACGTGCCTGAGGGGCGCCTCATCTTCGCGAATCTGACCGTTGTGGACAATCTCAATCTGGGAGCCTACCTGAGGCATGACGCCAGGGCGATACGGGAAGAGTTGGAGAAGGTATTTTCCATCTTCCCCCGCCTCAAGGAGAGGGAAGGGCAGATAGCGGGCACGCTCTCCGGGGGCGAGCAGCAGATGCTCGCGATGGGTCGCGCGCTCATGACGAACGGAGAGCTTGTCCTCATGGACGAGCCCTCCCTGGGGCTCGCGCCCATCCTCGTCCAGACAGTGTTCGATATCATCGTGAGGATAAGGGAGATGGGGAAGACGATTCTCCTCGTCGAGCAGAATGCCTTCAAGGCTTTGGCTGTGGCGGACAGGGCTTATGTGCTGGAACAGGGGCGCATCCTGAGATCCGGTCCGGCCGGGGAGATCGCCGGGGATCCGGCCATAAGGTCCGCCTACTTGGGCTCCAAGTCAGGCAAGGCCTCGGCCCGCTGACGCGGTCTGCTGACACGGCCCGCTGATTCCGGAAGCGTCCTTCTCAGATCACTCCGATGAGTATAAGTCCCGCGACGGCGGCGGCCCCATAGAGGATGGCGGTGAGCCTTCCCGCCCAGCGGTGGACGAACCTCAACCGGGCCGTTCTGGCCTTGTCCTTCGATTTGAAGATGAGAAACCCAAGGCCGGGCATCCCCAGCACGAGAATCAGCGCTCCACCTCCGATAAGGGCGTGGCCGACCCTGAAGTGGGGTCCTCCCGAGGATTGGACCATGGCTGCGGCGACGGCAAGGCCCGCGAGGGCCAAGCCGACGGCGGCGAGGTTGAGGCTCTTGTGGAACTTCAGCCACCATTTTTTCTTGCGGAAATAGCGCGCTATCGCGATGGCCGCCGCCATCGACGCGGCGGAGGCGCTCATGAGGCCGATATGGAAGGGCAGGAGATTCATCGCGAGCCGTCCATCTCGAGGGTGACGCTTCCTCCCCGACTGTGCTTGGCATTGAACTGAAGGCTGGAGCTGTATGCCCAGATCACCTTGAATTTTCCGGCAGAGGGTACCGTCTTGTCAAACTTGTCCCCCGTGGCCAGGAGCCTGGAAAATTCGAAAACAACACGGTCTCCCGATCGCCTCGCCGCCGACGCCAGGATGCTGTCGCTACCGCCCTGATTGGCATCGGGCGGATGGGGGCCGAACATACCGGTGGACCAGGCGTCGACGGTCTGCAACACCCCATCCTTGCCCAACATGCCGAAGATCATGTCGGAATTGGCCATGACGGAAGTCGGCTCGAAACCTACGGATATCCACCCGGCGGCCTTGGCGTCGATGGCCATGTGAAGCCTGTCGTCCACGATTCTCCAGAGAATCCTGAAATTTCCCTTGTCCAGGGAAATCTCCTTCGCGTATTCGTTCGGGGCGAGGACCCCGTCCACATCCACCGCGTGAGCGGCGGAACCGATGAGCGCGAGGAAAATCAGCGCGGTCAGGAATTTTGCTTTCATGCTGGAAATTTAACGCGTATCGGGAGTCAAAGCAAGGACAATTCCCTCGGCATACTCAGGGCTGAGGCTCAGAGCGATTCCATCATTGTGCCGTAGAAGAGCGCGCATCGCTCGAGGTCGGCCGTCCTCACCCTCTCGTTGTCCCCATGCACGCCCCTCAAGTCATCCTGCGACTGGGGGAGGGCCGTGAAGCGGTAGGTCGCCCCGACGATGTTCCTGTAATGCTTCGTATCGGTGGCCGCGCTGAAGAGGAAGGGCAGGCAGGCCGCTTCGGGGTGGGACGCGCGCAGGGCGGCTTCTATGGTCTTCCATCCCTCGTGGTCGGTTCCCGATTCTTCCGATGCCTCCACGACATGGCCTTCGTGCTTGACCGATACTTCCGCCCCGTAGGGCTCCACGAGGAGGCGAAGCCGGGACATGACGTCGCCCGATGTCTCGCCGGGAAGTATGCGGATATTCAGCGTGGCCTCGGCGACGTCAGCCAGGACATTCTCTTTGGAGCTTCCCTTGAGCATGGTGCAGGCCGTGGTCGTGCGGATGAGGGCGTTCGTCGTCGGCGACGCGGCAAAGGATTTCCTCACGAGCGCCGAGGTCAGCCAGAGCCGGCTGAAGAGAAATCTGTACGGTTGCTTCGATTCGGGAGCCAGCCGTCCCAGGAAGGCGCCGATCGTGCGCGTGAGCCTCGTGGGGAAGGGCCGAGCCTCGATGGCCGCTATAGCCCTGGCCAGGTCCCCGGGGGCCGTGTGCCTGGGAGGCATGGACGCGTGGCCGCCCTTTCCCTTCGCGCGCAGGCAGAGGTCCGCATAGCCCTTCTCCGCCACCCCGACGAGGGCGAGGGGGCGGCCGACGAAGGAGAGCATGCCCACGGAGATGGGGCCTCCTTCGTCCACGAGAAAGGAAGCCTTCACGCCGGCGGCCGCAAGATGGCCCGCGATGGCCGCCGCACCCCTCCTGCCCCCCACTTCCTCGTCCCCTCCGAAGGCGAAGTAGAGCGTCCTTTCGGGCGTAAAGCCTTCCCCGATGAGCCGCTCGGCGGCTTCGAGGATGGAGGCCATGAGCACCTTTATATCCTGGGTGCCGCGCCCCCAGACTTCGCCCTCCGCGATGTCGCCGGAAAAGGGACCGTGCTTCCAGCCCGCGATGTCGCCGGCCGGAACCACGTCGAAATGCGCGCAGAGGATAGCCGGCGGAAGAACCGGGTTCCTCCCCTTCCAGGTATAGAGGAGGGCTCTGTCCGATGGTTCCGTCCTCTCCATCGTCCCGTGGACGAGCGGAAAGAGATGGCTGAGTTCCCGCTTAAGCCCGGAGAAGGCCTCTTCGTCTTCGTCGGCTTGGTCGTAAGCTGAAACGGTGGGAAAACGGACCAGCCTCGAGAGTTTTTCGGGAAGGCCGGGGTGGCGCGGAGCGGCGGAAAGCGTACTGTTCATGGTCGATTCTTCCTTTTGCGGGAAGTATGGAGTAGTATGGGAAATCGGTCAACGATGTCCGGGACGGCGAACCACCTCGACGCCGGGAATCGCTGCCGCGGAATTCACGGGGAGGCAGCGCATGGTTCAGCGGCGGACGGGACTTCGCATTTCCAGGAAAGCTTTCCTCACCAGCTTCCTCGTGCTTCTGGCGCTGATCCTGGGCGCGGGCATTCTCTCCGCCCTCCTGCCTTCCGGGCAGTATGAAAGGATTGAAGGCGTCCACGGGCTTCAGGTTGTTCCCGATACCTACAGGGAGACGGTAAAAGCCCCCTATCCCTTCTGGCGCTGGTTCACCGCGCCCTTCGAAGTGCTCGCTTCCCCGGACGGGATCCAGGCCATCGTCATCATCCTCTTCATAATGATCGTGGGCGGCGCCTTCGCCATCCTAGACAAAGCCTCCGTGCTCAAGGAAGCCGTCTCCCTCATCGCCGCGCGATTCGCCTCGAGACGGTATCTGCTTCTCGCCCTCGTGACGCTCTTCTTCATGGGGATCGGCTCATTCCTCGGCATATTCGAGGAAACCGTTCCCCTCGTGCCGGTGGCGATAGCGCTTTCCCTCTCCCTGGGATGGGACATCCACGTCGGGCTGGGCATGAGCATCCTGGCGACGGGTTTCGGCTTTTCCGCCGCCATCGCCAACCCCTTCAGCATCGGAACCGCCCAGCGCCTGGCAGGAGTCCCGCTGTTCTCGGGCGCGGGTTTCAGGATCGTCATTTTCGTGTGCGTGTATGCCCTTTTCTACTCCTGGCTCGCCGCGAAAGCCAGGAAAAGCGAATCGGTTTCCTCGGCAGGGCGCGTCAGGGCGGAGATGACCCATCCGACCGACCTGGACAAGGGCGCCGATGAAGGAGAAGGGGTTTCGACAGCCCTCAGGCCGGGAAGAGGGGCGGCCTTCTTCGGCGTCTCGGTCCTGATTCTCGTGGCCGCCATCCTGGCCATATCCCTCACCAAAATGCTGGCCGACTACTCCATGCCCATCATCGCGATCATCTTCCTCCTGGCGGGCTACGGATCTGGCCTCGTCGCCGGCCTTTCCCTCAAAAACTGCCTCAAGGCCTTCGGCTCGGGCGTAACGGGCATCCTCCCCGGCGTGATACTGATCCTCATGGCCATGGCCGTGAAGCACATCATCGTGTCGGGCGGCATAATGGACACGCTCCTGCACGGAGCCTCGTCCGTCATCGGCGGGTCCAGCGGATACGGCGCGGCGGCTCTGATCTACCTCTTCACCCTGGGCATGAATTTCTTCATTGGCTCGGCGACGGCCAAGGCTTTTCTCCTCATGCCCCTCCTGGCTCCCCTGGCCGACCTGGCAGGCATCTCGCGGCAGCTCGCGGTGCAAGCCTTCGCTTTCGGGGACGGATTCTCCAACATGATCTACCCCACCAATGCCGTGCTCCTCATAGCCCTGGGCGTAGCGGGACTCTCCTGGACCGAATGGTTCAGAAAGACTTGGCTCCTTCAGGCGGCCGTCCTCGCCCTCACGATGGGTCTCCTCATGATCGGGGTCGCCGCGGGCTACTCATAAAAAGAATGCCGCGAAGTTCCCTCTCCGGTTTTTTTGGGCTATACTGCGCCCATGTCGGAATTCGTACATCTCCACAACCACACTGACTTCTCCCTTCTCGACGGCGCCGCCCCCGTCAAGGAGCTCGTCTCCACGGCCAAGCGCTATGGCATGCCCGGGCTGGCCATCACGGACCACGGCAACCTCTTCGGCGCCCTGAGCTTCAACAAGGCTTGCAAGGAAGAAGGCGTGAACCCCATCATCGGCTGCGAATTCTACATGGCGGGCGGATCCCGGAAGGAAAGGGCGGGAACCGAGAGTGGCAACAAATACTGGCACTTCATCCTCCTGGCCGAGAATCAGGAAGGGTACAGGAACCTGATGAAGCTCACCTCGCTTTCCTACACTGAGGGTTTCTACTACAAACCCAGGATAGACGACGAGATCCTCGCGGCCCATTCCGCAGGCCTGATAGCCTCCACGGCCTGCCTGGCCGGCGAGATACCTTCCCTCATCCTTTCGGGGAAGAGGGAAGCCGCGGAAAGAAAGGCTCTGTACTATCGCGACCTCTTCGGCAAGGACAGATTCTATCTCGAACTGCAGGATCACGGCCTGGAGGAGCAGAAGCTCGTCAACCGGGAACTCGTCGCCATGGCGAAGAGGCAGGGCCTGCCCCTCGTGGCCACGAACGATCTCCACTACATCAACCAGGAGGACGCGGTAGCCCAGGACATCCTCCTCTGCGTGGGGACGAACAGGAAGCGCAACGATCCGGGACGGATGCGCTTTCCCAACAACCACTTCTATCTCAAGACGGCTGACGAAATGGCGGCGCTTTTCGCCGAAACGCCCGAAGCCCTGCGAAATACCCTGAAGATCAACGAGATGATCATGCTCAAGATCGATTTCCCCGGCCCCATGCTTCCTGATTACGCCATTCCGCCCGAATTCGAATCGCCCGCGGCTTATCTCCGCCACCTTACCCTCGATGGTCTCGCCAGACGCTATCCCAACGCCGACAAGGAAATACTCGAGAGGGCCGATTTCGAGCTCTCCGTGATCATCACGATGGGCTTCACCGGCTACTTCCTCATCGTATGGGACTTCATCGACTGGGCCAAGCGCCACGATATACCCGTGGGTCCCGGACGCGGCTCGGGAGCCGGATCGATCGTGGCTTACTCGCTTCGGATCACCGACATCGACCCCCTGAAATACGACCTCCTCTTCGAGCGCTTCCTCAATCCCGAGCGCATATCCATGCCCGACTTCGACGTCGATTTCTGCTACGAGAGGCGCGGGGAGGTCATAGACTATGTGACGAAGAAATACGGGGTGGACAGGGTTGGCCAGATCATCACCTTCGGGACGCTGAAGGCGAAGGCGGTGATAAAGGACGTGGCGAGGGCCCTCGACATTCCCTTCGAGGACGCGAACACGATCGCCAAGCTCATCCCCGAGGATCCCAAGATGACCCTCGAGACGGCCTTCGACATGGAACCGAAACTGCGGAGTCTGGCCGACGATCCGCGCTACCAGGAACTCTTCAAGATCGGCCTCAGGCTCGAGAACATGCACAGGCACAGCTCGATCCACGCCGCGGGCATCGTCATCGGCAAATCCGAGCTCACGGACTTCGTGCCTCTCTACAAGGATCCCAAGACCGGGAATATCTCGACCCAGTACACGATGGACTATCTGGAGAACTGCGGGCTGGTCAAGATGGACTTCCTGGGGCTCAAGACCCTGACCCTCATCAAGAACACTCTCAATCTCCTCAGGAAGCGCGGGATCGAAATCAGGGAAGAGGAAATACCCGAGAACGACGAGAAGACTTTCAGGCTTCTCGGGGAAGGCCGGAGCACTTCGATCTTCCAGTTCGAATCCTCCGGCATGCAGAATATCCTGAAGCGGGCCAAACCCAATTCGATCGAGGATCTCATAGCCCTCAACGCTCTCTACAGACCTGGCCCGATGGAGTTCATAGACCAGTTCGTCAATTCCAAGAACGGGAAGACACCCATCACCTATCCCCATCCCTCGCTGGAAAAATACCTGAAGGGCACCTACGGCGTCATCGTCTACCAGGAGCAGGTCATGCAGGTCGCCAGGGAGGTCGCCGGCTATTCGCTGGGCCGAGCCGACCTCCTCAGAAGGGCGATGGGCAAGAAGAAGATGGAGATACTCGCCAAGGAAAGGGCTCCCTTCATCGAGGGCGCCCTGGCGAGAGGCTACAGGAAGGAGAAAGCGGAGGAAATATTCGACATCCTCACTCCCTTCGCGGGATACGGCTTCAACAAATCCCATGCGGCGGCCTATTCCGTCGTCGCGTACCGCACGGCCTACCTCAAAGCCAACTATCCAGCCGAATTCATGGCCGCGAACCTCACCAACGAAATAAACAACACGGACAAGCTGACCCAGTACATAAGCGAAGCGAGGGCCATAGGGCGAAAGGTCCTGCCGCCCGACATAAACTACTCCGAAGCCATGTTCAGCGTGGAAAAGGGGGAAATTGTCTACGGACTGCTCGGCATCAAGGGAGTGGGGGAGGGCATCGCCAATGCCATCGTGGCTGAGAGATCGGCCGGCGGCGGCTTCAGGAGCTTCGTGGATTTCCTCTCGAGAATGTCCAAGGCGGGACTCAACAAGAAAATCCTGGAATCCCTCATCCACGCCGGCTGCTTCGATTCGCTCGGCTGCAGGAGGAAGGAGCTCATGCTCAATCTCGAGCGGGCCCTCGACTGGGTCGCGGCCAAGGTGGAGTACGAATCCTCGCGCCAGGGCAGCCTTTTCGACGCGGGCGACGAAACCGTCTTTCCCCTTTTCGCCATGGAGCCCTGCGAGGAATACGGCAGGCAAGAGATGCTGGATTTCGAGAAGGCCCTCCTCGGATTTTATTTCACCGGCCATCCCATGGATGATTACAGACAGATCTGGGAGCGCTCCGTCACCCTCGACCTGGCCCATCCTGAGCACGCCACCCAGGACAAGGAGTACGTGGTGGTGGCCATGCTCGTGGAGTTCCGGGAGATCATGACGAAGGCGGGGCGCAAGATGGCCTTCGGCCTTCTCGAGGACTATGCGGGCTCGATGGAGATCGTGGTATTCCCCGATACCCTGGAACTCCTGCGCGACCGGCTTTCCACCGACAGGGTGTACTGCGTCAAAGGCACTTTCGACGCTTCACGGGGGAAGCCATCCCTCCAGGTGAAGGAGCTCCTCGATCCGCGGTCCCTCAAGGAAAGATCCTGGAGGGAACTGCACATCAGGCTCGCGCCGGCGGAAGGCGGGGCGAAGTACGATGAGGAAACCATGATAGGGCTCCGCGACGCGGTTTACTCGCTCCATGGCTCCTGTTCCCTCGTATTCCATGTTCCCCTCAATGAAGGCAGGGGGGAAGCCCTCGTGCGCGCCGGCGCCCATATAGCCTGCTCGGCTTTGGACAAGGATGTCGAATACCTGAAGAGCCAGCCCTTTGTGGCGGAAGTCTGGAGGGATTGAAGTCAGGGGGATTGAAGTCTGGAGGTATGAATCGGGGGAGGGGTCTCAGTTCTTGCGGGAGAGGATCCATCCGGTCAGGTCATCCCAACGCCTGAAGCTGAAATCGGCATCCGGCTCCTCGCGGTTCCCTATGAAGGCTGTTTTCATGCCAGCGGATTTGGCTCCCGCTATATCATATTCCTTCTTGTTGCCGACATAGAGTATGGATTCCGGTTCCACGCGCAGACCGGTCGAAAGCGCCGTGAATGGACGAGGATCGGGCTTCAGGGCGCCGAAATCCTCGGAACAGAGCACGAGGTCGAAATAATCGCCGAAACCCAGGAGTTCCAATTTTTTCGCGGGAGGCAGGTCGGAGAGCAGGCCGAGGCGAAGGCCGGATCGACGGAGCGTCCCGAGGCATTCCGCGACGCCTGGACAGGGCTTGACGAGACTGAATCTCTTTTCGATGGCCGAATACACTGTCTTTTCGATGGAGTGAGCCGTGGCCGCAGGGTCGGCGCGGAGCAGCTTCGCCACGAGCTCGGCCTGGCGCAACTTGAATCCCTCGGATGCGTTTGGAGTCCCGCCTGCGAGAGCGGGATCAAGCCCCATGGGCGGCTCGGGGTTCCGCAGGGCCTTGCGCACGGAGCTGAAGGCATGGAGCAGGAAGGGATGCCGCAATCCGATGTCGACCGAGACCGCGTACATGAGCCAGGCGGGATAGAGCGTCCCGTCCAGGTCGAATCCTACCGCTTTGATGCCCACGTTATCATAGTACCCAATAGCCCGAGCTTTGTCCATGAACGATGCAGGCCTCGCGCGGGTCGGGCGGCGCGGCCTCGGCCCCGTGTAATGGGCTGTCTACTAAGTTCAAGTAGACAGCCCATTACATGTGGGCAGGGCCAGGATCAGAAGGTCTTTTCGGCGTAATGCGTATGGAGCAGTTCGTGGGAGAGGTGGCCGGCGGGCTTGCCCAGGAATTCCTTATAGAGGGCGCTCACCTCGATGTTCTGGTGGGACTTCCTCTCGGGAAGCCTCAGGTCTTCCGCGTAGAGGGAACGGTTGGGGGCCAGTTTCTTCTCCATGTCGGGCAGGACGGGCTGGCCGCCTCCGCCTATGCAACCGCCGGGACAGGACATCACTTCGATGAAGTGATAGGTGCTCTTGCCGGCCGCCATTTCATCCAGGAGGACCCGCGCGTTTTTCAGGCCGTGGACTACCGCGACGCGGACCTTCAT
>CAZRYP010000039.1:0-13450 GCA_964604295.1 uncultured Treponemataceae bacterium | reverse complement strand
ACCTTCCCCTGGAGGGGAAGGGGAGGAGCTGTCAGGCTATCGAGGGAATCCAGCGGGGCATGGCCGGACATGGGAACTCAGCTTTCGAGGCGCGCGTGGATGATTTCCGCGATTTCTTCCTTGGATTTTCCCAGGGAATAGGCGATCTCATCCTGGAGAAGGTTGATCGCGGAATCATAGAGCTTGCGTTCGAGTATGGGCAGTTCCTTGATCTTCGACCTGTGGTAGAGGGACCTTACGACCGAGGCGATGTCCATGATGGATCCCTTCTTGAGTAGATCGAGGTTCATCTGATAACGCAGCTTCCAGTCGGTGGGTATGGGTGCGTAGTCTTCCGAGATGAAATTGAGGGCCAGTTCGGCCTCGTCCTGCCTCACTATCGGCCTGAGTCCGAGAAACCCCGCCTTGTCTATAGGCACCATGACGGTCATGTCGGAGAACTCGAGATAGATGATGTAGTAGAGGATCTTGGAGTCCTTGAAGGACTTTTCCCTGATCTCGAGAATGCGTCCGACACCCTGGCTGGGATAGACGACGCGCTGGTCTATCTGATATGCGGGGACCGTTGTGTTGTCCATAGAAGAGCATTGTAGCAAAAAAAAGGGCTTTCGTCAAAGCATCGGCGCGCTTGCGGCGATGAAATCGGAAGTGTATCTTTCTGCCAGGTATGAAAAAAAACACAGCGATGCCCCTGGAGGCCTGGGCTTTTCCCCTCATCGTCGCGGCGATATGCCTGGCGGGCTTTCTTTTCCGCTCGGAGATAGGGGATATATTCAGGAACAGGCAGGAAATAAGGCAATGGCTGGATGCCCGCGGCATCCTCGGACCGCTCGCCTTCATAGGTCTCCAGGTCATTCAGGTAATCGTCTTCGTGATACCGGGGGAGCTCACCCAAGCCACGGGGGGCTTCGTCTTCGGTTTCTGGCTGGGCACGGCCCTGAGCCTTGCCGGCATCGGGCTCGGTTCGCTGGTCAATTACGGCATCGGCCGTCTTTTCGGCCGCCCCTTCGTCCTTGCCGTCCTGGGGAGCGAACGCCTCATGCGCGCGGAGAGGCTGATTGCCGACCGCAAGGCCGAGTTGGGATACCTCATCCTCTTCCTGGTGCCCGGCATTCCCAAGGATGTCCTCTGCTACATGGCAGGCATGGCGAAAGCCCCGCCCTTGGTTTTTCTGGCCGCATCCATGATCGCGAGGCTTCCGGGCATAGCCGGAAGCGCCCTCATCGGGACAGTCGCCTATTCGGGAAAGGTGGCACTGGCTCTTTGGCTGCTCGCGTTCTCCTCCCTTGCCCTCATCGCTGGCATCGTATGGAGAAAGCCCCTCGAAACCCTGTTCCAGAATCTTTCCTTCAGAAAGCGCGATTCCTGAGATGAAACGGAGGATGCCGATGGCTCGACCATGGTGGGAAGAAGCCGTATTTTACCAGATCTATCCCCGCAGTTTCCGGGATTCGAACGGGGATGGGACGGGAGACCTGGCCGGCCTGGCGGAGAAGCTGGACTACCTGGCCTGGCTGGGAGTGGACGCGCTCTGGATATCCCCGTTCTTCCCGAGTCCGATGAAGGATTTCGGCTACGACGTCGCCGATTACCGCGGCGTCGACCCCCTGTTCGGCAGCCTGGAGGATTTCGGGCGCCTCATGGACAGGGCGAAGGGGCTGGGCATGAGGGTGGTCCTGGACCTGGTGGCCAACCATAGTTCGGATGAACATCCCTGGTTCGTGGAGGCGAGGGCATCGCGCGATTCGCCCAGGCACGGCTGGTACCTCTGGGCGCCCGAAACGGGCAGGGCTCCCAACAACTGGAGGTCGCTTTTCGAGTTCGGCAGCGCCTGGCAGCGGAATCCGGCCACCGGGGAACGCTATCTCGCCACCTTCACGAAACATCAGCCCGAGTTCGACTGGCGGAATCCGGAAGTCCGGAAAGCCTTTCATGAAATAATGGAATACTGGTACGGATTGGGCGTCGACGGATTCAGGCTCGACGTGGCGACCGCGTACGCCAAGGATCCTGAGCTGCGCTCCAATCCCCTCTCCCTGAAGGCCAATCCCGACATCTTCCAGAAGCATCTCCACGACAGGAATCATCCGGATTTCCATGGATTCTTCAGGGAGATGAGGGATGTCGCCGACCGGAGTCCGGCGGATTCGGACAGGGCCAGCCGGCCGGGGGAGAGAGTCCTCATCGGCGAAACCCATGGCCGGGATCCGGGCCTGGCCGCGTCCTGCCACGGCCGGAAGGGGGAAGAGCTCCATATGGCCTTCAACTTCGATTTTCTGCACCAGCCCTGGAGGGCTGAGGACTTCCGCCGTTCGGCCGAACGCTGGTACTCCATCCTGCCCCCGACCGCCTGGCCCAACTTTACTTTGAGCAACCATGACCAGCCGCGCCATATCTGGCGATACCGGGCGGCTTCCCCTTCGGTCACGGAAGGGAGGGCGAGGGTTGCCGCCGCCATGCTCCTGACGCTGAGAGGTTCACCCTTCATCTACTACGGGGAGGAAATCGGGATGGGCTGCCATCCTCTGCCGCGGTCCGCGCTTCGGGATCCCCTGGGCATCAGGACCTGGCCTCTGGCTTTCCTCGGACGGGATGCCGAGCGTACGCCGATGCAGTGGGACGGTTCCCCCGGCGCCGGTTTCGGCTCCGTCAGGCCCTGGCTGCCGCTCAACCCCGACTGGAAGGAGCGCAACGTGGCGGCGCAGCGCGGGCTGCCCGGCTCCCTTCTCTCCTGGTACCGGGCTCTCCTTGCGCTTCGCAGGGAGAAGCCCGCGCTGCGCCGTTTCCTGGACCGGGGAAGGGATATCCTGGCTTACGAGCGAAGCGACGAGGCTTCAGGGGAGAGGATACTCGTCTTCCTGAACTTCGCCTCGGGGGAGAGATCGACGGCTATCGGGTTTCGGGCCAGCCTCCTCCTCGGAAGCCGCCTCCCCGCCGGAACCGTCGTCGAGGGAGGGGTCGCGCTCGCCCCTTGCGAGGTCCTCATCGCGCTCCGTCTGGACTGAAGGGAACTGCCTTTTGTACTCGTAGCGCGGATGCGCGTTCGCGACCGCCCTCCGTATCTGGTAGTCCTGCATGGCCGCGAAGGCGGAGAGCAGCCTTGTCTTGTCGGGGTAGGCTTCGAGTCCCGCGGCTTCCAGGGCGCAGAGCAGCTCGTGGACGGTCTCGAGTGTGGAGAGGCAGAGCGGGCCTGGCTGGGTCTTGATCAGCCAGCGGCTGGGAGTCGCGGGTTCGAACATGAGCCGGGGAAGGCGCAAAAGGCCCGGGCTTTCGCGGAGCACGGCCTTGGAGCAGGCCCAGGTGGCATCCACGAAAAAGGCTGTCATCCTCCGTCCGGCGGCGGCGGCGGCGAGAGCCCTGCCCGATCCTGCCAGGGAGAGATTGACCGAATCCTTGCCGGGGTAGAGAAGGACGGGAAAATTCGCCGGATCGTCGATGAGTTCGCGCACTCGCGGGTGGAGGTCGAATGCCACTCCGGGTATGATTTCCGCCTCGTCGAGGTGGAGGCAGGTCAGCCGTCCCGTGCCGCAGCGTTCGCGGCGCCACTCCTTGGGATGCATGAGAAGCACGATTTTCGTGCGCAGGCGCATGGGGGGGCTGGTCGGGCAGAGGCAGGAATCCTTCGGGCGAAGGCACGACAGGCACAGTTCACGATACAAGGATGGGCGCTCCTTGCGACACTATACAGCGAAGCGGCACGCGGGGGATATCCTGCGGATCCAAGGGGAGGGTGAGTCATGAGGGAAGGTATCGATTTCGGCATCGAAGGCAAGGTGGCCGTGGTGACGGGGGCGAGCCGCGGGCTGGGCCGCGGTCTTGCGCAGGCGATGGCGCGTTCCGGAGCGGTGGTTGCCGCCGCGGCCCGGAGCCGTGGCGAACTCGATACTCTCGCCGCCGAGATAAGGGCTGAGGGGGGCGTCTGCGAAACCTTTCCCATGGACCTCCGGCAGATAGGCTCCATAGCCGGCGCGTTCGCGCGGATCGCCGAGCGATTCGGGCGCATCGACATCCTCGTGAACAACGCGGGCATGGGGAGTCCCATACCCGCGGAGGATGTCACCGAGGCGGACTGGGACTGGATGATGGACCTCAACCTGAAAGGCAGCTTTTTCTGCTGCCAGGCCGCGGGAAAGATAATGTTGAGCCAGGGTTCGGGAAGGATAGTGAACATCAGCTCGCAGGCTTCCGTGGTCGCGATACAGGGCGAGGTTGTGTATTGCGCTTCCAAGGGAGGGCTGAACATGCTGACGAAGGTCCTGGCCGCGGAGTGGTCGGGGAGGGGTGTCACGGTCAACGCGGTGGGGCCGACATTCATCCGTACACCCGGCACCGCCGAGAGGCTCGACGATCCCGCCTTCCTCGCCGGCGTGCTGGCCAAGCTTCCCCGCGGAAGGGTGGCAACGATCGACGACGTCGCCGCGGCCGTGATTTACCTCGCTTCGGACGCCGCCGACATGGTGACCGGGACCCTCCTTCTCGTCGACGGAGGCTGGACGGCCCTCTGAGGCAGCATCTCAGGCTGCGGCGTTGCGCGACGGGCCATGTCGGTACATAATCCCTGGTGACGCCGGCGCGCGCAGGCGACGCGGGCAAGACGGCTTTTCAGGAACGGGGGCAAGGTGAAACGGCTGAGGAGAATCCTTATCAGGCGATCGACGTTCATGTTCCTTGCGCTGGCGATACAGCTTGCCGCCCTGATAGGATTCCTCAACGTCTTCGCCGATTCCTTCTATGTTTTCTACGCGGTGAGCATCGTTCTGAGCGTATCCGCCGTCATCTGGATCCTCAACGACACGAGCAATCCCGCGTACAAGATAGCCTGGATAATTCCCATCATTGTTTTTCCAATATTCGGAGGGCTATTCTTCCTGTTTTTCGGCAAGAACCGCCTGAGCCGAAGCGTGAAAAAACGCATGAAGGAGAGCGCGGGCAGGGTCGAGAGCCTGACTGACGAGGGGGAGCAGAACCTGGCCAGGCTGGAGGCCCTGGACTTCGATGCCGCCCTGCAGTCGCGCTATCTCAGCTCTAAGGCGGGGAGTCCGCTCTGGTCCAATACCTCCACCCGGTATCTGCCCACGGGCGAGGCCGCTTTCGAAGCCATGCTCGGTGCGCTGAGGAGCGCCGAGCGCTTCATATTCCTCGAGTTCTTCATCATCGGGGAAGGCCTGATGTGGCAGGCTGTCCTGGATATCCTGGCCGAAAAGGCCCGGCTCGGTGTCGACGTACGCGTGATGTACGACGATTTCGGCTCCATGGGCAGATTGCCGCCCCGGTATTGCAGGCGGCTCGAGGGGATGGGGATACGCTGCGCCGTATTCAATCCCCTCAAGCCCATCCTTTCCTCCAACTACAATCATCGCGACCACAGGAAGATTCTCGTCATCGACGGCAGGGTCGGCTTCACCGGAGGAATAAACCTCGCCGACGAGTACATCAACAAGCTGGAGCGCTTCGGACACTGGAAGGACAATGCGATCATGCTGGAGGGCGAGGCGGTCGCGAGCTTCACCCGGATGTTCCTGAAGCTCTGGTCCCACGCGAGACGGAAGGACGACGACAGCCCTCTCTGCACTCTCATGCCCGATCCGGAACGCGGCCGGAGGGCGGCCGACGGATTCGTCCAGCCTTACGAGGACAGCCCCCTGGACGAGGAACCGGTCGGGGAGAACGTGTACCTGAACCTGATCGGCAAGGCGAGGCGCTGTCTCTACATAACGACGCCCTACCTCATCATCGACAACGAGATGCTGATGGCCCTGAACCTGGCCGCCAAGAACGGGCTGGATGTCCGGATCATGACGCCCCGCATACCCGACAAATGGTATGTCCACGCGGTCACGCGAGCCAACTACAGGGCCCTCGTGGAAGGAGGCGTGCGTATCTTCGAATACTTGCCGGGATTCATCCATTCCAAGACTTTCGTGGCCGACGGTGTCTGCGGCGTGGTGGGTACCATCAACCTGGATTTCAGGAGTCTCTATCTCCATTTCGAATGCGGGGTCTGGCTTTATGGCTGCGCAAGCCTCGCGGCTATGCGCGACGATTTCCTCGCCACCCAGGAGCTGTGCGAAGAAGTCACCCTCGCGGATCTCGACAAAATGGGCCTGCACCGAAAGGCCGCGGGCTGGCTGCTGAAGATTTTCTCTCCACTGCTCTGAGAAGCCTCCCCGAAAGCATTTACTTCGATTGAAAGCCTTTACATCGGATCGATATCTTACTATTTTCGTCATATATGGTTTTCCGCATACAGGAAAACCTGAGGAGAAATAGTATGTCATTCACTGTACCGGAGCTCAAATATTCCTTCGAGGCTCTCGAACCCTTCATCGACGCCGAGACCATGCGCATCCACCATGACAAGCATCACGGGGCCTATGTGGCCAACCTGAACAAGGCCGTCGAAGGCACGGAATATGCCGACTGGCGAATCGAGGCCTTGGTCAAGGACTGGAGCAAGCTGCCTCCCGCGATCCAGACGGCGGTGAGGAACAACGGAGGCGGGCATTACAACCATAGCCTCTTCTGGGAAATGATCGGCCCCCGGGCGGGAGGCAAGCCCTCCGGCGCCCTCGCCTCGGCCATCGACAGGGACCTGGGCGGCTTCGATGCCTTCAAGGCCGAGCTCACGAAGGCCGCTCTCGGCCGTTTCGGATCCGGCTGGGCATGGCTCTCCCTGAACGCCGAAGGCAAGTTGGTTGTCGAGTCCACGCCCAATCAGGACAATCCGCTTTCCGAGGGACACCGGCCTTTGTTCGGAGTGGATGTGTGGGAACACGCGTACTATCTGAAATACCAAAACCGAAGGGCCGATTATCTCGAGGCGATCTTCAATGTCGTCGACTGGAAGTCGGCGGCTTCCCGCTTCGAGAGGTCGGCCGGTTGATTTGATCCGGGGCCGGGCCGCATCTCCCCGGCCTCGGTTCATTTCTTCAGCTTGCTCCCGTACATATCGCTGTCGGCGATGAGGATCATCTCGTGCAGGCCCAAAGGACTTTCCGCGTCGTAGCGGGAGGTTCCCGAGCTGAAGGTTATGGGGTAGGGCGTCCCTTCCGCGCAGTTGCGGCGAGCGAGGGTATCCTCGAAGCGGCGCTGCAGCACCGAAATGCTCCCTTCGGGGACATCGAGGGCAAGAACCGTAAACTCGTCCCCTCCCCATCTTCCCAGAATATCCGATTCCCTGAATGTGGTATGAAGGGCGGCGGCCGCCGCCTTCAGAGCCTCGTCCCCTTCGGCGTGCCCGAAACTGTCGTTGATGATCTTCAGCCTGTCCATGTCCAGGAAAATGAGCACGGCTCCATTCCCCGTCCTGTGGGCGTGCTTGAGTTCCTGTTCGGCGGCGATGGAAAAGCCCCTACGGTTGTACAACCCCGTGAGTTCGTCGGTGACCGAGAGATTGCGCAGATTTTCTTCCATGCTTTTCCGCTTGGATATATCCCTCACCGTGACGAGAATGCCTGAGGCCCTTCCCTTGCTTTCGGGGATGAGGCTGGCGCTTATTTCAGCCCAGAAGACCGTGCCGTCCTTGCGCAGGAGCCTGTATTCGGCATTGTGCAGTTTCCCCGTCGACATGACGCGTCCCAGATCCTCATGTGCATGTTCCCTTTCCTCGGTCAGTATCAAGTCGTACAGGCTGGTCCCAAGGAAATCGGAAAGCTCCCCGCAGCCGCAGAGGGAGAGGGTCTGGGCGTTGGCTCTCGATATGGTTCCGTCGGCCTGTATCATCAGGATGGCGTCAGGGGACATCTCCATGATGGAGTGATAGAGGGCCTCGTTCTCCTGGAGGGCTTCCATGGTCGCGCGCTGTTCGGTGATGTCCCTGACGATGCCCGAGAAGCCCGAAAATCCCTTGCCTGCTTGCCTGACCTTGATTTCTATCCAGGCGCCGCTTCCCTCGGAACGGAATATCCTGATCGCCTCGCGGAAGCTTTCCCCGTCCGAACCGGCCGCTTTCAGATAGGCGGCTCTCAGTGGCTCGTGGAACTCCGGCTCGGTGAATTCGGAGAGCCTGCGGCCGATGAGTGCTTCGGGACCGGACTTTTCGAGGATGCGGGCGAGAGGACGATTGGCGTAATTGATTGTGCCGGAAGAATCGGCGATATAGAGGCCGTCGGCGATCTCATCCAGGAAATAGCGGTATTCCTCGGCGGAAATATCGGTTCCCGCTTCCTTGAGAAGGCCGCTTCCAAAAATCGAGGAGAGATTCCTGTCGTCCATTTTGACCCTTGCAGATACTCCGAAAATAAAAAAAAGGCGATTCACAAGCCCTTTTCTCGAAGAACCTGCAAACCGCCATTAGCCCCTAGGGGAGTCGAACCCCTCTTTAAAGATTGAGAATCTTTTGTCCTAACCGATAGACGAAGGGGCCTCGAGAAAGAAATGGCTCTCTTCCCGAGAGCCATTTCTTTCTCGAGCGAGATTTCCGCTCGAGGCGAAAATCCCGCGTGACAACCTGTCGGCGGAACTGAATTTCCCCAGGGAGGATTTGAACCCCCACAAGCAGATCCAGAGTCTGCCGTGCTACCATTACACAACCGGGGAATGACAATCGACGGCAGTTAAAATAGCTCCATCCTGGTCTTTAGTCAATACCTCGCCATCTGCCTGCTTCTAGTCCTGGCCGAGAGGCCGGCTGCTCAGTCGGCCCGCTCCCGGCGGGCATCGTAGAGCTCGAGCTGGGGCTTCTCCTCGCCGTTCCACTTGTTGAGCGTCACCTTGAAGAGCAAGTCCAGGCGATCCTTATCCTTGAAGGAAAAATCCCTCTCCAGCCTCTCCGCCCCGTCCCAGAGAAGGGCCGGCCACTTGTACTGGCCGAAATCCAGGGTGAGCTTGAGGTGGCTCTTCGACGATTTGCCCACTATCTGCGCCTCTACCATCGGAACGGCGCGGGCGAGGAATACGAGGGGCTTGTTTTCCTCGCCGAAAGGCTCGAACTTCGCGTAGACTTTCTGGAGTTCGGGACGCAGGTAGCTGTGCGGCAGTTCGGCGTCCACGCGGATGGTCTCCTCCGTGGCGGCGATCTCGGCGTCGCGGAGATGGGAGACGGCCGAAGCGACGAAGGCTTCCCAATTGGCTTCGGGCATGGAGAAGCCCGCGGCAGCGTCGTGCCCGCCATAGTCGATGAAAAGGTCGGCGCAGGCGGCCAGGAGTCCCGATATCCTGAAGTTGTTGGCTGTCCTGATCGAACCGACGATGGTCCCGTCGCCGCGGAAGCCGGCGACTATGGCGGGCACCTTGAAGGTGCCCACAACGCGCGACGCGAGGAGCCCCGTGATGCCTGTTTTTATGAGCGGGGAGCCCACGAGGACGAAGCGCTTCCCGTTCTTCTCGAAGCTCTCGCCCGCGAGGGGATAGAGGGCATCCCAGACATCGGATCCCATCTTCTTCCTTTCGCCGTTCGCCTGGACGATATCCTCGACGGCCTTGATCCTCGCGGCGCCGTCTTGGGATATGAGGAGGTCCAGGGCTATCTCGGGCTTCCCTATCCTGCCGGCGGCGTTCAGGAGCGGCGTGACCTGCCAGGCTATCTCCGTGGAGCTCAGGCTGCGGCCGAGCCCCAGTGTCTGGAGAAGCTCCTTCACTCCCTGCCTCGGCGAGGCCGCGATAGCCTCCACCCCCCGGCGCACGATGATCCTGTTCTCGTCGCGCAGAGGCATGAGATCGGCTATCGTTCCCAGTGCCGCGAGCTGGAGGAGGGCTTCGCCCTCTTCCGAAGCCGATCCGCTCCGCCTCAGGGCGAGGGCGACGAAAAGGCTTTCCAAGGCGTCTATATCGCTCGTTTCCCTTGAGGAATACCTCGATATTTTAAGGATTCCCTTCAGTTCATCCAGGCTCCTCCCCGCAAAATCCGGGAAGGTCGCGGCCACCTCGTCGGCTATGTCGTAGCTTTCGATATCCACGTTGGAGCCGAAGAGCCTGCGGGATGCCCGGACCTGAACGGCCTTTCTCCAGGTGAATATGGAGCGCCCCTGGAGGAACTGGGCCAGCCTCTCGACGACGCCGGAGGTCCTGGGCGAGCCCTCCTCCAGGATTTCAGCGAACCTGGCCGTCTCCACGAGATTGTGGAGCCTGACCGCCTCGACTTTGTACCGCGCGACTTCGGCATCCTGGCTCTCCCCCGCCTTGAAGGCCGCGGGAGATTCGGAGGCCAGCATCCCCCGGACGGGAGGCTCGATGGCGGCTATGGAAAGGAGGGCTACCGATTGCTTGTAGAGTCCGGTCCTGGCGAAGGAGAGGGCCCTGGCGAGCTTGTATGCCACTCCCGCCCCGGCGAGGTCCCGGAAAGGGTAGCCGCAGGCCTCGATCTTCGGATCGATGACGGCCACGGCTTCGGGGGGGAATTCGGCCTGGAGCTTGTGGTGGTCGCAGATGATGACATCGATGCCGAGCCCGGCGGCCCAGGTCACTTCCTTGTGGTTGGAAATGCCGCAGTCCACCGTGATGATGAGGCTTCCGCCCTCCCGGGCGAAGTCGTCAACCGCGGCCGACGATAGGCCGTAAGGTTCCTCGCCCCTGGGCACTCTCCAGGACGCCGCGATGCCGATGGAAGCGAGGGCTTCCACCATGAGGGTGGTCGCGGTGACTCCGTCGGTGTCGCTGTCGCCGAAAACCAGGACTTTCTCGCCTTCGTCGGCGGCAAGCAGGATCCTGTCGACGGCATCCTCCATGGATTCGAAGAGAAAGGGGTTGTGGAGGTAGCGCGGTTCGCTCTCGAGAAAGTAGAGGATCTGCTCGGGTTCGGTGATCTTCCTGCGGCTGAGGATGGATGCCGTGAGCGTGTCGATTTCGTAGCGTCGCGCCATCGCCTTCACGAGGCCGGGGTCGATTTCGTCCTTGATCCATCTCATGAGGCTGCCAGTTCCTCGAGCACGAGCCGCGATGGGGCCGGAGCCTGCCCGGAGATGAGGAGGGCGTCTGAGGCGAGCTTCGAGGCTGGTTCGAGACAGGCTTCGTCCTTTCCCCATATGCGGGCCACCAGATCTCCCTTCGCGACAGGGTCGCCCTTCTTCCTTTCGAATATGAAGCCGACATCGGGGCTCACCGCGTCGCCCGTGGTGTTCCTTCCCACGCCGAGGAGGACCCCCGCGAGGCCTATCTTCCAGGCATCGATGGAGGCTATGTAGCCGCTCTCGGCGGCGCGCAGCTCGGCGGCGTACCCCGACCTGTACCTGCCTCTCAGGGAAGCCAGCTTGGTCAAGTCCCCTCCCTGCCTCGCCGCGTTGGCGAGGAAGAGATCGAGGGCCTTGCCCGAACTCAGGGCCTTCCGGCACAGGGCTTCTCCCGACTTGACCGAATCAGCGATGCCCGAGACGACGAGCATCCAGGCTCCCAACCTCTCGACAAGCTCCATCACGTCGGCCGGACCCCTGCCTTCGAGGCAGTCGAGGGTTTCCTCGATTTCGAAGAAGTTGCCCACCGTCCGGCCCAGGGGCTCCGACATGTCGGTGATGACGGCCACGATGCGCTTGCCCATCGCGGTGCCGGTGCGCACGAGGCTCGCGGCCAGGGCTCTTGCCTCCTCGAAGGTCTTCATGAAGGCGCCCGGTCCCGATTTGACGTCGAACACCAGGGCGTCGGCTCCTTCGGCCACCTTCTTCGACAGTATGGACGCGGTGATGAGGGGAACCGACTCGACGGTAGCCGTCACATCGCGGAGGGCATAGAGCTTCTTGTCCGCGGGCACCACGCGGGCCGTCTGGCCTGTCATGGCAAAGCCGTCGGCCAGGATGCCCGAACGGAACCCCGCGAGGTCGAGGTCGGTCCTGTACCCGGGGATGGATTCCAGTTTGTCGAGGGTCCCGCCAGTATGCCCGAGCGCCCGTCCCGACATCATGGGCACCCTGGCTCCGCACGCGGCCACGATGGGCGCGAGGGGAAGGGAAATCTTGTCCCCGACGCCGCCCGTCGAGTGCTTGTCCACGAAGGGGCCGGGAATGCCCGAGAGATCCATCACCTCGCCCGAGCCGAGCATGGAGGAGGTGAGGGCGGCGGTCTCGGCCGCCGTCATGCCTTTGAAGTAGATGGCCATAAGCAGGGCTGAGATCTGATATTCCGGAATGCCGCCATCCACGTATCCGTCTATCATGAAGCCTATTTCCTCGTCCGCGAGGGCTTGCCCCGAACGTTTCTTCATAATGATATCGACAGCTCTCATGCGTTTTCCTTTCTGCGGCTCGATGGCTCGATGGCTCGGCGGCGCGACGAGGCCGGGGCGGGGTATGATCCCGCCATCCATGAAATTCACGCGCCGCAACGGACACTATACTTCAGATGCCGGCTCCGGATAAAGTCACCGCCCGGGCCGGCTCACTCCGACGAAAGGCTGAGGAGGCTGCCTTCGGCCGCTTTCTGCGATAGATAGTAGATGACGCCCTTCAGCGATGAAAGACTCGCGTCGTCGGTGTCGAGCGCCGCGCAGTCGGCGAGGCTCGAGCCCGAGAAGCTTCGCATGCAGCCCAGCACTCCCTCGGCGATGGAGGGAAGGGCTTCCTCGCCGCAGACCTCGCAGACGAAGCCGTCCTGGGTTGTCGAGTACCGCATTCCCGTCCTGGGCCAGGCCTCCCCATCATTCAGGACCAGCTTTTTGCCGCAGGACGCGCAGCGATCGAGGTCAGGCTGCAGGCCCATGACTGCGAGGATCTTCCAGAGGTAGGCGAGGAGGATCATGTCGGCCTTCTCCTCGGGCTCGCTGTCGAGGAGGCGCAGAGCCTGCAGGGACAGGTCCATGACTTCCCCATACTCTCCGCCGCAGCCCGAAGTCTTCAGAATGAGCTCGGCGATCAGGCTCGCGGACCAGAGCGCGGCATAGCTCCCCCTCAGCCCCGAAAAGGACTCGATGATGCTCAGGTCGCTCAGCTTCCTGTAGTGCCGCACGGGATCCTCGTAGACGAAGATCCTGGCGTGGACGAAGGGAGAGGCGGAGGATCTCAGCGAGCTCCGGGCGCCTCCGAACACGAAGGCGTCGAAAATGCCCGCGTCGGCGGTGAGCACGGAGACGATCCTGTCTCCGGCCGGGCTGTCCTTCGCACGAAGGAAGAGGGCATCGTAACTCTGGTTGCGGTCCGCCATGGTCCTTCAGTCCTTGTCGTCGACGATCCACCAGCGGACGCCGCCCGATTCGCCTCGCCCCAGGCTTTCCTTCTTCTCCTTCTCGATGCGGCCCGACTCCTTTCTCCTGTAACTGCGCGCCCAGATCCACGAGGTGGCGAATCCGCCGATGTGGGCGAGGAAGGCGGTTCCTCCCGCGGCGAGGCCGGACAATCCGCCCAGGAGCTGGAGAAGGAACCAGAAACCGATGACGATCCAGGCAGAAAGCGCCGTGGGAATGAAATTGAAGAGAAGGACTATCACCTTGTTTCCGGGGAAGAGGACCAGGTAGGCGGCAAGCACTCCCGATATCGCGGCGGAAGCCCCGACCAGGGGAACCTGGGCCGCGGCGCCGCCCGCGGCGGCG
>CAZRYP010000038.1:0-13543 GCA_964604295.1 uncultured Treponemataceae bacterium | reverse complement strand
ATCCTGGAAGACCGTGGCGATCTTGGCTCCCCTGATGGCTTCCCAATCCTTGTCAGTCTTGATCTCGAGGAGGTTCCGGCCCTCAAACTCGATGCTGCCCCCGGGGATCCTTCCGTTGGATTCGAGCATGCCCGTGAAGGTTTTCGTGAGCACGGTCTTCCCAGAGCCCGATTCCCCGACGATGGCGAGGGTCTCTCCCTCGTAGAGGTCGAGGGATACCGACCTGATCGCCGTGAGCTCCTTGTTGCGCACCCTGAATTTGACCACCAGATCCCTCACCTTGAGGATGGGGTTTGTCGTGTCGCTCATCTTCCACCTCCTAGCGGTGAGTTCTGGGGTCGGAGGCGTCCGCGAAGAGCTGGCCGACCACGTAGAATGAAATCGTGACGAGTCCCATCACGATGCCTGGGAAAAGTATCATATGGGGATAGGTGTCGACGAAGGACCAATAGACGTCGATCATCCTGCCCAGGGACGGATAGGTCGAGGGAAGCCCTATGCCGAGATAGGAGAGGACGGTTTCCGTGTTGATGAGACCAGGGATTTCCTGGTACACGAGGGTGGCGATGACGGAGACCATGTAGGGGAGGATGTTCCTGGTGACCATGCGCTGGAGGGGAGTGCCGAGGCATCGGGAGGCCAGGTTGTACTCCCTGTCGCGGATGATCATGACCTGAGTGCGGATGAAGAAGGCTATACCCAGCCAGCCCGTGATGGTCATGGCCAGGACCATCTGCCAGAAGCCGCGCCCAAAGATGTACATGAGCATCATGGAGCGCAGGATGGCGGGCACGTTGGAAATTATGTTGTAGAGGCCCAGGAGGATGGGGTCCAGGCGCTTGGAATATCCCCAGACGGCTCCCACGAGTATGCCTATGCCGATATTGATGGTGGCGGCGATGAAGGCGATGGACAGGGACATTCTGGTGCCGGACCAGACGACGTCCCAGAGGTCGTTCCCCGTATCGTCGGTGCCGAACCAGTGCTCGGCCGAGGGCTTCAGGTACCAGGAGGAAGGATTGTTGATGTTCGGCGTCACCGCGGGGTCGTAGCCCGAGACGAGGGGCTGTATGAAGGACATGAGGGTGAGGCTGAGAAGGAGGGCGAGCCAGAACATCGAGCTTTTTCGCTTGAAGAAGGTTTGGAAGACCGATTTCCAGTAGGAGTAACGGGGACCGGCTATGCGTTCGGACTTGAGGACGTCGAAGGTCGCGAAGGCGAATCTTTCAGCTGTGTTGGCCATGACTTACCTCGCTTCCTTTTTGGCCGCCAGGCTGATGCGCGGATCCACGAATGTGACCAGGATGTCGCCGATGAAGATGGCGAAGATCGAGATCACGGTAAAGATGAAGGTCAGCGCGATTATCATCGCGTTGTTGTAATCCGAGATGGAGCTGGGGAACATCTTTCCCATGCCCGGTACGGCATAGAAGCTCTCCGTGATGAGAGCGCCGGCCAGCGTGCTGATCACCGCCATCGGGATGGAATGGACGACGGGAATGAGTGCGTTCCTGATGATGTGCTTGAAGAATACCTCGCTCTGGGAAAGCCCCTTGGATCTCGAGAATTTCACATAGTCCGAATTCATCTGGTCGACCATGTACCGCCTTATCCAGAGCGCCTCGCCCGCTATGCCTCCGAGGGAGAGGGATATGGTCGGGAGGATATAGGACAGGAGGTTGTGCGAGCCGAGGAATGGGAACTTGTCAGGCAGCCCGAGGATCTTCATCCCGAATCGCGCGAAGAGGGCGATGTACAGCAAGGTCGGTATGGAGCTTATGAAAACGATGTAGGCCATGGTGATCTTGTCGAATATCCTGTCCTTGCGCATCGCGGCGATGACGCCGATCGTGAGGCCCACCGAGAGGGAGATGATGAGGGCGTACATGCCTATCGAGAAGCTGGTTCCCAACATCGAGGGATCTTCCGTGATGACATTTCCGTCGGCGTAATTGTCCTCGAACTTGTTCATGTCCAGCCTGTCGAGCGTCGGCTTGTATTTGAGGCTGTGCTCGTCGAGGGATGAATAGAAGGTGACCTTCTCGCCGCGCACGGTCGTCGTGATCTCGCGCCGGGACGACCGGCCCTGGCCGCTTCCTATCACTTCCAGGACGGGCATGCCGTCAAAGGTCGGATAGGACTTCCCCATATTCAGCTTGACCATGTTCTGGTGGATGAAAGGTATGGTTCCATCCACCCATATCTGGTACTTGTAGCGTGTGCCCGAAGCGGCCAGGGCCGGCATGCCGCTCCAGTCCTTCGTGAAAAAATAGCCCCGCTTCATGTCCGGGTTGCCGGGATCCCTGATCCGGTACGGCGTATCTATCTGGACAAGATCCCTGTACCACCGCAGGACCCGCGAAAACAGCGGTATGTCCTTGGTCGCGTATAAATATCCAGTCCCTGGCTGGGTTTCGACGACATATCCTTTCGAGGAAAAATCCGCGCGGAATTTTTCGTAGAAGGGGGAACCCTGGAGGAGGGATTCGCTCACCTGCGGCGAATCGGAACCCAGGACTGTCTGCGCGTATTCCTTCTGCGTGACATAGTCGAGGTATCCGAGGAATTCCCAGGTTCGGTACTTGTAGTCGTGATATTCGTCAGGCCTATTCGCGAGCTTGGGCAGTATCAGGTCGCCCTTGAAGACCAGCTGACGAGGAACGCAGGAATACACGAGAAACACGGTGAGCGTGGAAACGATGAACACGGAGAGTATTGACTGTAAAATCCTCTTGAGCACATACCCTTTCATGAAACCCCGCAATCCGGCCGACATGGGCATTAAGCCGTGGAATCACGCCTCGAAGCGCTGAGACAAGGATGGTCCGGCGCTCCCGCATGTTGGTCGAAAAATTATTAACTCCATCTGTTCCCCATGGAGCGATGTACGTGGACAATTTATTATATAGAGATCATGCGAGGAGCGCAATAAAGCAAAAAACGGAAGCCGGGCGGCCTTTCCTGCATTTATATGAACATATTGTTCGTTAAATATGAAAGGGGCTGCCCGCGGGCAAATGCGAGCACATATTCAGGTGGTTGATGGATCATCTTATCGCAAGGTCGTAATCCTCCGTAACAACCCATTCAACCAGTGCATAAAGTTTCTGCAAGGTTATAGAAGATGGCACATATTCTCCTCTTTGAGAAAATTAGCTGGCCAATTTTTCGATTAATTCGCGTTGACAGGTAAAGTATCGGGGTGTAGCATATTAGTTAGTTTACAGGAAACTTTGTTAGCATAGGGTTAACAATGGATAAGTCAAGCAGTATAGACAAGGCGATACAGATACTCACGTTGCTTCGCTGTGCGCCGTATTCCGCGAACCTGACGCTGATCGCCACAAAGATCGGCATGACGAAACCTGGTGCCTTGAAGACTCTCCGCATTCTTGAGGAGAACGCTTTCATCCGGAAAGACGCAAACACAAAACAGTACTCGCTAGGTCCAGCCCTTCTTCGCCTTGGGAATGTATACCGGGAGCAAAAGGGCATCACCGATATCGCCCACCCTATCCTCAGGCACCTGACATCGAGCACATTGGCTAGCGCTTACATTACGATATGGGATAAGGATGAAGCGTTTTTGCTTCTTCTTGAGGAAAGTCCCAAGGGTCCCTGTTATGCCCTGAAGGGTGACGCGGTCTTTGGTGATTCAATCCCGATACATACAGGTGCCTCCGCGAAACTCCTCGCGGCGCATCAGGATCCCGCGCTGGTCAATGCAATACTCGACACGAAAGGACTCGAAAGGAAAGGGTCAAGGACAATCGTGGATCGCGAAAAGCTATTTCATGAGTATGCAGCCATCCGCGAGTTGGGTTATGCCCTCTCCGAAGACGAGTATGAGGAGGGCCTGATTGCGCTCTCCGTTCCGATCCCGGAAGCCGATGGGGCGATCCGCTGGGCCCTGTCCATCTCGGGTTACAAGACCTGGCTTAAGAGAGAGGAATTACTGGACCATCTTCCCCTCTTGAAGAACGGGGCCAAGCAAATCGCATTGAAGTTTGGCTTCAGGCTATGAGAATTTTACAAGGAGGTATCGAGATGAAAAGGGTGACTGCGTTCGCTCTCATGGTACTGGTCGGCGGATTCCTCCTCTGCGGGGATCTCTTCGCCGCCGAAGCAAAGCCGATCAAGTGGCGCTTCGCGATTCCCTGGTCCCGCCCTGTGCTACAGAAGGCATTCGACAGTTTCAGCGCAAAGGTTAAGGCTGATACTGGCGGTAGACTCGAAATCACGGTGTTCCCCGACGGTCTTCTCGGAAGCCACGATGAAACCTTCAAGGGAATTCGCCAAGGCGATATCGAGATGGCGATGCTCGTACCTTATGCCAACCTCGTTCCCGGCGGCGTCATCAACTTCATGCCATGGACGGTATCCAATTATGACGAGTTCGAACTGGCTTTCAAAAGTCCTGACGGGATTCTTCATAAAGTCATGAGCAAGGCCTACGATGAAGTGAACATCCAGGTTCTCTTTTCCATCTCTGGAGGTGGATACGGCCTCGGCAACAATGTCAGGCAGATACGTGCTCCGTCCGATCTTAAAAACTTGAAGATGCGGGTTTCCTCATCGATGGGTATGGTCCGGGCGCTTGGGAACATGGGCAAAGGCATGGGAATGACCTTGGAAACGATTCCCTGGTCAGAATTGTACAATTCCCTCTCCCGGAAGGTTATCGACGGCTGCTGGACCACGCCCAATCTTCTCGTCGCCGAGCGCCAGTATGAAGTGCTGAAGTATTACAGCGATATAGGTTTTGCATGGGATGCTGCCCAGGTCGTCGTAAGCCGGGATGCCTGGACAAGCCTGAGCCCCGAGCTTCGCGATATAGTCGCAAAGGCGGCCAAGGCCGCAGAAATCGATGCACTCGAACTCCAGAAAGGAGTCTTGGCCGAGGATATGAAAACGCTCAAGGAGAGGGGTCTAGCCGTTTATATTCCAACCCCCGCAGAGACCGAAGCCCTCATCAAGGTATCTGGCATAGATGAAATCTGGCAGGATCTTGTTACTCCCTGGATGGACAAAGCCTACCCTGGCCAAGGGATGACCAAGATAGTCCAGGCCGAGCTTGCGAAAAATCGTGCCGAAATTGCAAAGCGGAAATAACATGTAATATCCCTTGAGGAGGAGACTGCTCCTCCCCAAGGGATCGGCTGGCAGGAGGATTCTCCATGTTCGACCGGATCGATGGCTTCATTGAGGCGGCGGAGAAATGGATCGCCTCCATATGTCTCGTATTGACGACAATTCTCGCTGTCTTGCAGATATTGAACCGTTACATCGTGCATCTTGAAATAATGGGGATCGGCGACCTGTACGTTTATCTTTATGTCATCTGTCTTTACGCTTCGTTCGCATACGCAACGAAGATCGACATCCATACATCAGTGGACGTGTTTCAAAGTTTCCTGAAAAAGAAATCCCCGCGCGGGGAACACGTGCACGGCATCGTGATACGGTTTTTGTCCCTCGCCATCGCAATAGGTTTTCTCTTCCCTGCCTACCATTTCTTTCTAGGCGCGGTAGAGTATCAGGAATGGTCCACCCTCGTCCCCTGGTTCAATATCAGTTGGCTCGTCTATGCGATGTTCCTGTCACTGTGTCTGTCCGTCTGGCACATGGCGCGGAATCTATTCAAGGCCGCATTTGGCGCGAAGCGCCCATCCTGAAGGGGATCGAGTAATGGAATTGGGAATAGTTCTGAGCGTTGTATTATTTTTCATCGGACTGGCGGTTGGCATTCCTATAGGTTGGGTCTTCCTCGGGAGCACAATCACCGGGATCCTCGTAATCGGCGATTCCATCAATTTTACCGCGACCACCTACTTCAGTTCTCTCAATTCCGAGATCCTCACTGCAATCGGATTTTTTATTTTCGCGGGAGGCCTGCTTTCCATTTCAGGCCTTGCCGCCCGAATAGTGAAGTTTTCAAATGTCCTTGTGGGGAAGATCCGGGGAGGTCTCATCTCTGTGGCCATTGTCGCTGCTGTCTTCCTCGGAGCCTTGACGGGTTCTTCCCTGCCGGTCATTTCGGCCCTCGTCCCAATCCTCGTTCCGGAACTCGAGAAATATGGCTACAAGAAATATTATACGACAGCTGTAATCTGCTCCTCTGGGTTCCTAGGCTATCTCATCCCGCCAAGCGTTCCCGCGATGATTTACTGCCTGGTCGCTCAGCAATCGATCGCAGCGCTCTTTCTCTCGACCATTATTCCAGGACTTCTGCTCGCTGTGGGCTATATAGTGCTCAATTTTTTTATCGGCGAAAAAAACCGGGATCCGGTCGCTTCCATAACCCAGATCGATTCCGAACTTGCCAAGAGGACTACATTGTTTGCCGCGCTGAAGCCTGCCCTCCCTGCATTCGGTTGCCCGCTGCTTATCTTGGTCGGCATATACGGCGGAATTTTCACGCCAAGCGAAGCTGGAGCTGTTGCGGTAGTCTATACAATTATCGTCGGCATGTTCGTCTATAGGGACTTGAAACTCAAAGGAATCGTCGATTCGATAGTATCCACCATAGGCACCCTCGGCATGTCGGCCATACTCCTTGCTGGTGGAGCCGTGCTTTCACGTTATTTCCTTCGTTACGGCGTAGCCCAGGCTTTCGCAGGAGGCATGCTCTCGCTTTTCCACTCAAAAACCATGATTCTCCTCACGATCAATGTATTTCTTCTCATCCTCGGTATGTTCATCGACGGAATCCCAATCCTCGTCATGGCCGTACCGCTCATCCTCCCCATCGCGAAGGAACTGGATCTCAACCTGATTCATCTTGGAGCGATGATAGTTGTCAATATAGGAATTGGGACAATGACGCCTCCGTTTGCCATATCCATCTTCCTGGGCTCGCGCCTCTCGGGTGTTTCCGCTTCAGACCTGATCCCGACGATTCTCAAATACTGTATATTCGTCGCAATCCCTGTTCTGCTGCTCACGACATTCATACCAGCCCTGTCCTGCTGGCTGCCTTCACTGGTTTTGGGAAAGAGCATCATCGGTATGTATTGAGATTCGGCATACCGGATTGGCAAGGAGCGACTTGTGCACGACGTGATTATCAGAAACGCAGCAATCGTGGATGGATCGGGGTCTCCAGCTTTTTCGGGCGATGTCGCGATCTCAGGGAATTCGATCCAATCCGTTGGCAAGGTCGAAGGCGGGGCGAAGCGGATCATCGATGCAGAAGGCCTCATTCTGAGCCCGGGTTTCATCGACATCCACACGCACGCCGACATGGGCGCGCTCACCTTTCCGGCGATGTCCAATTACATACTGCAGGGAGTCACCTCCGCGGTAACCGGCAACTGCGGCCTTACCCTGGCACCCTGCAGCTCGGAACACATGGCTGGCTTGCGCGAGTACCTCGAGCCTTTCCTGCCCGCCAATCTGCCGGAATTCGAGTGGAAAACCTTCGGCGAATTCCTGGATCGTATCGAAGCTGTTCATCCGGCGCTTAATCTCATACCCTTGGTGGGACACGGCAGCATAAGGATAGCGGTGGCCGGATTCGAAAACAGGGTCTGTACGCCAGCTGAGACAGAGGCGATGCAGAGGCTGCTCGCCCAAAGCATCGAACAAGGTTGCCACGGACTTTCTACAGGCCTCTTCTACCCGCCAGGCAGCTATGCCGATCTCGCTGAACTCGACTCGCTATTCGCTGTGCTGAAGCAATATGACGTACTCTATACCTCTCATCTCCGGAGTGAAGGGCGATACCTTGTGGAGTCCGTGCAGGAAGCCGTTTCGCTTGGCGAGAAGTATGGCGTCTCCGTGGAGCTTTCACATCACAAAGCCTCGCCGCGTCCATTCTGGGGAAAAGTGACTACCACCCTTGGCATCGCACGGGAGGCGCGTTCACGCGGGAGCGACATCAACTTTGACGCCTACCCTTACGATGCGAGCTGCACCACGGTAACTGCACTCCTGCCTCCAGACGCTCTCGAGGGTGGCGTCTCGGCTATGCTCAACAGGATAGCCAACCCGACTGAGCGCCAGGCTCTTGCACGCTCTATGTGCGATGATTCTACCGGAAAGGATCGCTTCGTTCTGGAGGTTGGATGGGATTCGATCTTTATCATTTCCTGCCCGTCAGACGCAGATCTTGAAGGCGTGTCACTTTCAACCATTGTCGGAGAACTGCCTCTGGAAAAGCAGGTTGAGCGTTTCCTCGATTGGCTGGCGACGATCAGGGGCGACGCCTTGATCGGAGCCCGATCGATCTCGGGAGATGATATCGACATGATCCTCCGCGACCAGGAAACGATCATCGCTTCCGATTCCTGGGTCGAGGATTTGGAAACTCCTGGAAAGTGCCATCCCCGGGCTTTCGGCACCTTCCCGAGGCATATCGGTCATTACGCGGGAGAGCGAGGCCTGTACAGCCTTGAAGAAGCTGTACGGCGCATAACTTCACTGCCAGCCCGCAAGATGCGCCTCAAGGATCGAGGCCTTATCGCGCCGGGGATGAAAGCGGATCTCGTTATTCTCGATCCACACTCATTTGTAGATCGTGCTACCTACATCAATCCCAAGCTTCCCCCGAAGGGGCTTGCGTATGTCATGGTAAATGGCGGAATCGTCGTCGAGGGGGAGAAGCTCACAGGGATAAGGAATGGAAGTGTGATCAGACGTTCAAACACGAAGCGATAAAATGCTGAATCAACAGTAGGTTCAGGGGAACCATTTCACGGTTAAGCCTGGCAAGGGACAAGGAGGATAGTGTGTCTTCGCGTGCATGGACAGAGATCGATCTGGCTGTCATCAGGGAAAATGCACGAATCCTGAAAAGTAAAGCCGGGAAAGGACTCCTATTCATGGCCTGTGTCAAGGGTGATGGCTACGGTCATGGAATGATCAAGGTTGCAAGGGCAGCTCTGGAAGGCGGCGCGGATCGTCTTAGCGTTGCACGCGTCGAGGAAGGAGTCGCTTTAAGGCGAGCGGGGCTTAATGCACCTATTCAGATTCTAATTGAGCCTCGTCCAGAAGAGGCAGAGGCCATTTCCGAGTTCAACCTCATTCCATCGCTTAGTTCACCCGTCGTTGCCCGTGAACTGGCACGGAGGCTTGAGAAAAGAATCAAGGTCCATATCGAGGTTGATACAGGCATGCACCGCGTACCGCTTAAAGCCAAGGAAACGCCAGCTTTTGCGGAATTCCTTCTCTCCTCAGGCCGCTTCGAGATTGAGGGCATCTTTTCGCATTTTGCTTCATCCACTATTCCTGACAATGCGAAAGCCCGGGAATTATCCTTGAATCAACTCGTAGAATTCAAGGGAGTGATCGAAGCCTGCAAGTCCCGAGGGATATCATTTCCCCTCCGGCATATGGCGAACACAGGAGCTGTCTCGCTCTACCCCGATTCATATTTCGACATGATAAGGCCGGGATTCGCGCTCTACGGTTTCCCTGTCGATTGGATTCATCTGACAACAAAACCGGCGCTTTCCTGGCATGCTCATATCGACTCCGTGCTTCCTGTCAAAGGAGGCGAGGGTATCGGCTACGATCATAACTACATTCCCCGCATCGATACGAATATCGCTCTGATCTCCGCTGGCTATGCCGATGGATACCCTCGCGGTTTATCGAATCTGGGTCATGCGGTAATCAGATGCACGCGAATCCCTTTGGTTGGTCTCGTCGGTATGGACCAGATGATGGCTGATGTAGGCGATATGCCTGAAGTCGTGGCAGGGGATGAGGTTTTGCTAATCGGAAAAATGGAAGGTGCGGAAGTGGGCGCGGGGGAGCTTGCTTATAAGCTCCATACGACAGCTGCCCAAGTTGCGTGCGGGATCACTGCACGCGTTGAGCGACATTATTTGAATGAATAGATAACTCGATAAGGATTGTTATTATGTCAAGCATGGCTATTCTCAATGCGATGATACGGACGCAGGATAGAGAAAATCCTCTCGCAAGCGCGATGCATGTTCAGGGAAACCGGATCAAATTAGTCGGAAGCGACGCTTTGGTAAGCTCATCGCTTCCGCCGGGTACGGAGATATTGGATCTGGGAGGCCGTCTCGTTTTACCCGGTATGATAGACGCCCATGCTCATTTCCTGTCTTGGGCTTTTCTCCTCCAGGGGCTTCCCCTCTTGGATGTCAGATCGCTTGGCGAAGCCTTGGCGCGGGTGGCGGACAAGGCAAAATCAGTCACCGCAGGAACATGGATTCTAGGCTGGGGACTCGATGAAAGCGACTGGCCTGAAAGGAGGCTTCCAACTGGCCAGGAACTAGAGACATCCTCTCCTCGCAATCCGGTTTTCATCAGACGCCGCGATGGTCATCTCGCTCTTGCGAATCTGCGCGCATTGCGCCTGGCGAAGGTGGATGAATCGACTCCCGATCCGCCCGGTGGAAAAGTCGGTCGCTGTGAAGACGGCCTCCCCAACGGCATCCTCCAGGAACGCGCTGTCGAACTTGTCGAGAAGATAGTGCCAGAGCCCACCAATGAGGAGGGGACCCAGGCATTGGAAGCGACATTTCCAATAATGCATAGTTTAGGTTTGACAGGAGTCGTCGATTACAGGCTTCCTGGCTCGAGTGAAGGAAAGATCGCCACAAGAATATTCGGCAGGATGAGGGAAATGGATCTTCTCCGCGTACGCTGTTTCATGACCTTGTCCGGGGAAATTGCCGACGAGGCGATCACCTCAGGGCTCAAGCCTGGATCCGGAGATGAAAAATTACGTATCGTCCACTTCAAGTACTTTATGGACGGATCACTCGGTTCGCAGACCGCGTGGATGTTCGAACCTTACTCTGACGGTCATGAAGGTATGCCTGTATGTTCTCTTTCCGAACTTGAGGAGCGGATATCGAGAGCCGACGAGAGAGGCTGGCCTGTGGCGGTACATGCCATCGGCGATCGGGCGAACCATGAACTCGTTGCCATTTTTGAATCGGTGGAGAAGAAACGGCATGGAATTGGCGGAGCGCATTTCCCG
Source organism: uncultured Treponemataceae bacterium (assembly GCA_964604295.1). Taxonomy (GTDB): domain Bacteria; phylum Spirochaetota; class Spirochaetia; order Treponematales; family Rectinemataceae; genus CAZRYP01. The sequence continues at coordinate 2,583 of CAZRYP010000038.1, read as the reverse complement.
AAACTGCCGATGCCTCACCGGATTGAACATGCTCAAATGATGCGTCCAGAGGATATCGCTCGACTTGCGGGTCTCGGAGTGGTGGTCTCGGTCCAGCCCTTGCATACGACAGATGATATGTATATGCACGATCGCTGGGTCGGCACCGGCGCGAAATACGCGTATTGCTTCAAGGATTTTCTAAACGCAGGTATCCCTGTTGTGTTTGGCTCCGATTGCCCGGTTTCAGATCCCAATCCCCTGTGGGGTATCCATGCAGCGGTGACGAGAAGGAGGCGCAACGGTGACCCTGCCGGTGGATGGTACCCCGGCCAATGTATTTCCGTGGCGGAAGCCGTCCGCGCCTATACAGCCGATATCGCCGCTTCTGTAGGTCTTTCTGCCTCGCTTGGCAGTATCTCTCCTGGCAAGTTGGCCGATGTGGTAGTTCTCGATCGGGACATCTATTCCATTGACACGATGGAAATCCATAAAGCCTCGGTGGACATGACGATTTTCGACGGCGAAATCGTGTTCAGGAAGGAGGGTTGCCGATGAATTCTCAAGACTATATCGCTCTGGACGAACTTTGGGGAGCTCACAATTACCATCCCCTTCCTGTCGTAATTGAGTGGGCGGAAGGCTGCAGGGTCCGCGATATCGAGGGAAGAGTATATCTCGATTTCCTCTCAGCGTATTCTGCGGTAAACCAAGGCCATCGCCATCCCAGGATATTGAAGGCGCTCTTTGATCAGGCGGATCGGTGCACTCTCACAAGCCGAGCTTTTCACAACGACCGTATGGGTTCGTTTTTAAATAGACTATGCGAGTATACGGGATATGAATCTGCCCTCCCCATGAACACCGGCGCCGAAGCCGTGGAGACGGCAATCAAGGCAGCACGCCGTTGGGGTGTCGAAATCAAGGGCGTAGCGAACGGCGCCCAGGAGATCATATGCGCCGAGGGGAATTTCCACGGCCGCACTCTGGCTGCAGTCTCGATGTCGAATGATCCCGAATCCACTGTCAATTACGGTCCTTATGTACCCGGATTCCGGCGCGTACCCTACTCCGATTCGAGGGCGATAGAACGAGCGATAACACACAACACGGTAGCTGTGATAATCGAACCGATCCAAGGCGAAGCGGGGGTTGTGGTTCCTCCTGAGGGCTATCTACACCGCATTCGCGAAATCTGCGACGAAAATGGGGTACTCTTCATCGCAGACGAGATACAAACCGGATTCTGCCGCACGGGCAGACGCTTCGCGTGGCAGTACGAAGAAGCACGTCCAGACATCATGTGCCTTGGCAAGGCTCTCGGTGGCGGAATCTTGCCCATTTCGGCCATCGTTGCAGATCACTGCATCATGAAGGTATTCACCCCCGGAACACATGGATCGACGTTTGGCGGAAATCCCCTCGCCGCAGCTGTCGGCATCGCCGCGCTCGGAGTCCTGGCGGACGAGAGACTTGAAGAAAATGCTGAAAAGCTGGGAGTAATTTTCCGCAAGGAATTGAACTCAATCCACTGCCCGAAGGTAAAAATTGTACGTGGCAAGGGCTTGCTGAACGCCGTGGTTTTCGAGAACAATTATGAAGCTTGGAACGTATGCATCGCACTGCGTGATGCCGGCCTTCTCGCAAAACAGACTCATGGCAACATTATAAGGTTCGCTCCTCCCCTGGTGATCACGGAAGCGGAGCTCCACGAGGCGATAGGCATAATCCGGAAGGTTTTCGAAGGAATCGCCTGAGTTCTTCGATAGAATAAGATTAGCGCGCCTAGCACACCAAGTTCTATCTGATTCTCAACCAAAACAGCAATTCAGACTCATTTGGCGAATTCACCCATTTCAATACACAAAGAGGCAAAATATGAAAGGGGCTGCCCGCGATCGCTCGCGGACAGCCCCCGGCTGGAATCCTCACGATGCGTGAGGTGATTCCTGCACTATTTCTTGGCGTTCAGCTTCTTGTACTCGGCTGCCCTGTCCTTTTCCCACTGAGCCTTGAGCTTGTCGCGTTCGGCCAGGGTGATGACCTTGTCGCCGACGACCATGCCCTTGAACTTGTACTCGTCGGTGCCGTAGGCGGCGAAGGGAATCGTGTAGGGAACGATCCTCGTGACCGCGAAGCCGCCGCCGTAGGACATGTAGGGGAGAACGATGGCATCGTCAAGGAGCTGGGCTTCGGCTTCGGCGAAGAGCTTGAAGCGCTTCACCTGATCGTTGTAGACCGCGTTGCCGGCTTCGACCTTCTTGGCGTACTCGTAGAGACCGATCGCGGTGGCTGCCTTGTAGTCGCTGCTCTTGGGATCGGCATCGGCATCGAGGCCGATCTGGATCAGGACGGCGCCGATCTCGGGTTCGAGGGTCTGGAGGAAGGTGAATGGATCTCCGAAGTCGGGGCCCCAGCCGGTGTAGCCGCCGATATCATAATTGGACTGCGATCCGGACTCGGCGTAATAGGTGGAGGCATCGGCGTTGTCGGTATCCATTTCCACCACGTTCACGATGAGGGTATCGGTGCCGAAGACCGCTTCGAGGCTGGCCTTGAGCGACCTGTCGCCCCTCAATCCCTTGGTGTAGGAAATGTCGGTGG